>JAOXRY010000086.1 GCA_025800305.1 Campylobacterales bacterium
GGATCTATTGAACTATCTCTAAGTGAAATTAGAGAAAAAGGTATTCCTCAAATGCCACACACTTTAAGAGGTTCTTTAGAAGCTTTAATTAGAGATAACGACTTCTTAAAACCAGTATTTACACAAGAGTTTGTAGACACTTATCAAGAGTACATGTTCGAAAGACAAGTATGGCCAGATGAGTCTAGACCAACTGCTTTCGAAGTACAATCAACTTATAGTTGTTAATAACAAAACTACAGGCGATTAGCCTGTAGTTTCTCTTTTTCCTCTTTATATACCCTTTATTTTTCTTCTGTTTTTCCGATTCATTTATAAATACTTTTAGGAGTTACATTTGGAATTTACGATACTTGTTTCTTTAATAGTTTTACTAGGAGGGATTATTACATACCTTCTTTTTTTCTATAACAAAAGAGAGAAAACTCAACCACAAACTGTCAAGATAAATACAGACTTTTATGATTGGCAAGAGGAGAAAAAAAGCGACAAAGTAGATGTATTTTTGGTTTTAAAAGGCAAAGAGTATATCTTTAGCCATAAAAAAGATCGTGGCAAAGAGATAAGAAACATAGGGGAGATGATTGGTAAGTCCATTGATCTTATGAAAGAAAGCAAATATGATGACATTATGGACTCAAGAAAAAGAGAGATCTTAGCCCAATTCAAAAAGCTTACTTCAATTTCTACTTTTACTCCAGAACAGTTTAGTGAAGTGGAAAGGGTAATAAAAAGTTTTCAAAGGTAGAGTATCAAATACTTTGAAATAACCTTGATTTTACAGGGGAAGAAACAGATAAGCCATCTAAAAGCTTCAACAAGAGTTGAGGTGATGTCTATAGCCCAATCAACTTTTAGTGGTACTGTTATGAAAGTAAAAGAAGTACCTTTTCCCCTTTCTGTTAGATTTGAAGAGATTAAAAAAAAGATAGAAAAAAAGTTTTTTGTCAAAAATATAGATATCAAAAATTTTATTATTTTTCTAAGGCAAATTTCAGTTATGACTAATGCTGGAATTCCTTTAAGAGAATCACTTTTTGAAGGGATGAATTCAACTGAAGATAAGTTTATTAAAGATATTGGAAAAAATATTATAGAAAACATAGATTCAGGGAAAAGCCTTACTAAGTCTTTTAAAGAACATGAAGAAGCTTTAGGATTAATAACAATTTCTTTAGTAGAACTTGGTGAGCAAACAGGAAGTCTTTCTGAGTCTTTTGGCAGATTGGCAGAAATTTTAGAAGAGATAGATGATAATCGTACAAAGATTAAAAAAGCTATGAGAATGCCATTGATATCTTTAGGGGCAATGGGGGTTGCATTTGTTACTCTTATTATGTTGGTTGTACCTAAGTTTGAGTCAATTTTTAAAAAAATGGGAGGGGAACTTCCTTTGCCTACAAAGATTCTTATGGGAATTGAGTATGGATTGAGTAATTTTGGTTTTTTAATTCTTTTAAGTATTTTTGTAGTTTATGGTATTTTTCAAAATAGATATAAATCAAATGAGAAGTTTAAACTTAAAATAGATGAAATCGTTTTAAAAACATATCTTTTGGGAAGTATTACAAGCCTTGGAATGTATAGTCGTTTTATGATGATACTTTCAGAACTTATAAGAGCTGGTATTCCTCTTAGTGATGCTTTAACTTCTGCTGAAATAACTATTGAAAACTCATATATAAAAAAACGTTTACAAAGTGTTTCTAAATCCATTCAAAGAGGTCACTCTTTAGCTGAATCTTTTGAGGAAACAAAACTTTTTGAAAATATGGCAATTCAGATGGTTAAAGCAGGAGAAAGTGGTGGAGAAATTGATACTATGCTTGAAAAGATTGCAGATTATTATAAAGGTAAATTTCAAAACCTCATAGACAATCTTTCTACTCTCATAGAGCCTATAATGATGGGTTTAATCTCTATTTTAGTACTTATCCTTGCTTTAGGGATTTTTCTTCCAATGTGGGAGCTTTCTGCAGTTGCAATGGGTTAGCCTAGTGGAGTTGGAGGAATAGCTTTTTCAAGATCTTCAGATCTAAGGATTTTCTCTAAGATTTCAAAGTAAGTATTTTTCCCTTTTTCTAATTCTTTAGTAAAATCAAGGTTGTCATCTTCCACACTATAAAATAGTCCTAACTTACTATTATTTGTAAAAAGCTTCAAAATCTTATAAAGCCAGTTGAATTCTATTAATTGATAGATAATAGTTTGTTTTTTTAATGGTCTAAAAAGATCTATGTCTTTAAAAGGATCTAGAGCTGTTATTTCTTTGTATGGTATTTTATTTTTTAATTTAATAAGATTAGAAAAAGTGAAAAATCTCCAGTTTTTTGAGTATCTTTTATCTAAATTTGTTTCTATTTTTAAGTGGCAGAAATCATCATCTTTACATATCTTATCTATTACAGGATGAATGTTTGTATCTACTACATAATGAGTTAAATACCCCAATGCAAAGGCTGTAGAAGCTGGTGTTTTTCCCAATAGATTTATAGGAATATAGTTGCTTTTAATTGTGTTGTTGTGAATATTGATACTTAATTGTTCATATTCTTTGTCATAATAAAAACAGTCAGGGTAAATAGAGCCATAAAGATAAACTAGCTTATTATCCTCTACTATTTTCTTTAATGAGTTTGGAAATCTTTTATCATTTAAAAGATCTAATGCAAATTTGCTGTGGGTATTTTCTTTAGCCATGCTATTTCTTAAAGAATAAAATAAAACCCTAAACCAGAAACTATTAGATAGATGCCAAAGGGTATAAACGTATACTTTTCAATGAAACTTAAAAACCATTTTACCGCTATATAAGAAAAAATAAACGATGAGATAAACCCTATACCAAGAGTAATTAAAGAATCAAAAACAAAATCATTATAGCCTTTATAAATCTCATATCCTGTAGCAACAAACATAGTGGGAACAGCTAATAAAAAGGAAAACTCTACAGATGCTCTTCTTTTCATTCCTAAGAGTAATCCACCTATAATCGTAGCACCAGATCTTGATATTCCAGGAAGAAGTGCTATAGCTTGAAATAGACCTACAAAAAAAGACTTTTTATAGCTTAGGTCACTAGGATCATCTAAGTGGTGTTCTTTCTCTTTATAGAGCTTTTCTACAGCGATAAAAACAATACCTGCAAATACCATAAACCAGACGGTTGCAGATGGTGTAAAAAATTCTTTAATATAGCTATAAAGAAATAGTCCTGCTATTCCTGTTGGGATAAATGCAAAACTAAGTTTAATCCATAGGGAAAAACTTCCTGTTAATCGTTCTTTATAAATAAATAGTACAGCTAGAATCGCACCTAATTGGATGATAGTTTCATAAGCTTTTAAAGCCATATTTTCTTCCAATCCTAGAAGTCTTGCTGTTAGTATAAGATGAGCTGTTGACGATACAGGTAAAAATTCTGTAATTCCTTCTACAAAACCCATTATAAGTGAGTCAATAATTGTCATTTTCTATTTTTCTTTTTGTGATTTCTAATATAAACTGATATACCAATTAAAATTCCTACTAGTGTTGTTGCCATTATAG
>JAOXRY010000106.1 GCA_025800305.1 Campylobacterales bacterium
AAAAAAGATCATAGTGTGAAGCAGTTTTCACTATTTAGTTACGCTTTTCCATCATTTTATTTAGCTTTACTTTTTATTATCATCCTCTCTGTTGAATTTGGTTGGTTTCCTATCTCTGGACTTCACTCTGGTATTGATGAAGAGGATTTTTTTCTTTACTATCTTGATATGGGATGGCACTTATTCTTACCAATTCTTGTCATTGTTATTGGTGGAGTAGGGAGCTTAACTCTATATATCAGATCTTTAACTATAGAAGTTCTAAAAAGTGACTATATCTTTTTTGCCAAAACAAGAGGGGTAAAAGGACAGAAGTTAATTAGAAAATACATAGTTCCAAACCTCTATCCTCCAATCATAACAATCCTAGGGCTCTCTCTTCCTGGGCTTATTGGTGGAAGTGTTATCTTAGAGTCTATCTTCTCTATCAATGGTATGGGGCTTCTTTTTTATCAAAGTGCTCTCAGTAGAGATTATCCTGTGATTATGGGTATTTTGATTATTGGGGCTTTGCTTACTTTGATTGGGAATATTGTTGCTGACTTGATTTTATTGAAGTTGAATCCCTATTCTAAGGCTAGAGAGTAAGGTTTTTAACTTTTGGGTGTTGGCTCGGGTGGTCGTTGCGGGATGTACCTCCTCACAAACGGGTTTCGGAGTGAACGCTGAAGCTATCGCTTCTACTGTTCTACTCCTATAAAACGACAAAAAATCTCCCAACAGATTACTTTCGTTATAATAAAAGGTTTGATTAAAAAATAGAAAGAATGGATGTTATGAACAAAGCAGATTTAATTGTTGGTTTACAATGGGGAGATGAAGGAAAAGGGAAAATTGTAGATCTACTAGCTCAAAAATATGACTATGTTGTTAGATATCAAGGTGGTCACAATGCTGGTCATACTATTGTTATTGATGGTGTGAAACACGCATTACACTTAATGCCTTCTGGTGTATTAAATCCAAAAGCAATCAATATTATTGGCAGTGGTGTTGTTGTTTATCCTGATAAGATTATTGAGGAGATGGCTGGGTTTGAGAATCTTGAGGGAAGACTGTATATTAGTGATAAAGCACACCTTATTTTAGATTATCATATTGAAATTGACCAAGCTAAAGAAGCAAAAAGAGCAAAGAAGATTGGAACAACAGGAAGAGGAATTGGTCCTTGTTATTCTGATAAGATCTCTAGAAGTGGTCACAGAGTTGGTGAACTTAAAGATACTGAAAAATTAGCTGATAAAGTTATGGAGTATTACGAGACAAATAAAGATTATTTAGCAAGTTTAGATATAAAAACTCCTACATTAGACGCCGTAAAAGCAAAACTTGATGGTTATAAGAGTAAGCTAGAAGTTCATATTGCTGACACGTTTGTTATGATTCATAAAGCATTAGAAGATAAAAAAGTTCTTTTAGAAGGCGCTCAAGGAACACTATTAGATATTGATCACGGTACATATCCATTTGTTACAAGTTCAAGTACAATTTCTGCAGGAGCATGTATTGGTACTGGTATTAGCCCGAAAGATCTTGGAAATGTAACAGGTATTATCAAAGCTTACACAACAAGAGTTGGTAATGGTCCATTTACAACAGAAGATTTTGGCCCTGATGGTGATACTCTGGCTAAAAATGGTCATGAGTTTGGAACTACAACTGGTAGAAAAAGAAGGTGTGGTTGGTTTGACGCGGTTGCGGCTAGGTATTCTGCTAAATTAAATGGTTGTGATGAGCTATCTGTTATGAAACTTGACGTTCTTGATGGATTTGAAAAAATCAAAGTATGTATTGCTTACGAAGTAAACGGCGAGAGAACAGAAGATATGCCAATTGATATGGAGGATGCAAAACCAATTTACGAAGAATTTGATGGTTGGGATAAGACAGAAGGTGTAGATAAGTGGGAAGATCTTCCTGAAAATGCACAGAAATATATCCTAAAGCTAGAAGAGCTTGTTGGTACAAAAATCGGTATGGTTTCAACAAGTCCAGATAGAAACGACACAATCTTTAGATAATGACTAGCAAATTCTCTAAAATCGTTCAGCTCCATGAAAAGAAAGTTGAAATGGCTAGGATGGATCTGGAAAATGCTAATAAAGATCTGGCAAACATTAGAGAAGAGTTAGAAAACTTAGAGAGAGTAGGAAACGATATAGAAATGCCAACATCTGGAAATGTTGGGATGATTCAATATACAAAAATGTTAAAAGACTCTTACAGAAATCAGCTTTTAGATCTGAGACAGAAGATTTCTTATTATGAGCAAAAAGCTTATAAAGCAAAGTATGAAGTAAGAGTTGCTCAGATGGAGTTTGAGAAGTTTAATCACCTCCATACAGAAGAGTTAAAAAAGAAAATTAAAAGATTAGATGAAATTGAAGCAGCTGAACTAGACGAGATTGCTTCAATGAGACACTATACAGCAAATATCCAAGCAAAAGAGGTTGCGTGATTAGAACTTTTTTACTATTAGCTTTTACAACCTCTTTATTTGCCTTAGAAAGTGTAGATTGTAATAAGATCTTTGAGATGAGAAAAAGTGAGCTTATTAGGGAGCTTGATAAGATCTCAAAAGAGCAAAGAGAGCTGGAAGCTATGAGGTCTGGTGAGAGTAAGGCACTTGACGCTAAAAAAGAAGAGCTAGTTAAAATCCAACAAGACATCGATGGAAAATTAGCAAAAATTGAAGAGAGTAAAGAGGCAATCGATAAGCTTTACAAAAAGAATCAAAAAGTCTTAGCTGATATTAAAAAGACAAAAGGAAGTAAGTTAGTAGATCTTTACTCAAAGATGAAAGCTGGTCCTGCTGCTGCTGTTCTTGATACGATGGATGTTGAACTTTCATCTTCAATTCTTTTTAAACTAAATCCTAAAAAAGCCTCTGCTATAATGGCAAAAATGCAACCTGCAAAAGCTTCTGCTGTTACTATGCGACTGGAAGAGGGACCTCCTTTTAAAATCACCAAGAAATAATCTTAGCCACTACAACAAACAATAAACAAACTTTTATTATAATTCCAAAAAAATAATTAAGGTATAAACATGATAATGGAAGGTAAAAAAGGTTTAATTATTGGTGTTGCTAATAATAAATCTATCGCTTATGGAATCTTAAAAGCTGTAAAGGCACAAGGTGCTGATGTTGCACTTACATTTTTAAATGAACAACTAGAAAAAAGAGTAAGACCAATTGCTGAAGAGTTTGGTTGTGAAAAAGTATATAAACTAGACGTTGCTGATGAAAATGATATGAACGCAATCGCTGGTCTTGTTGAAAAAGACTTTGGAAAGATTGATTTTATCGTTCACGCTGTTGCTTTTGCTCCAAGAGAAGCACTAGATGGAAGATTTGTTGATACAACAAAAGATGCTTTTAGAATCGCAATGGATATTTCAGTTTACTCACTGGTTGAAGTAACTCAAAAATTAATGCCTGTAATGAGTGATAATGCTTCTATCATCACACTTTCATACCTTGGTGGTATTAGAAATGTACCTCATTATAATGTAATGGGTGTTGCAAAAGCTGCTCTTGAAGCAAGTGTTAGATACTTAGCAGAAGATCTTGGAACTCAAGGAATTAGAGTAAATGCTATTAGTGCAGGACCAATAAAAACTCTTGCAGCAAGTGGAATTGGTGATTTTAGAACAATTCTAAAATGGAATGAAGCAAATGCTCCACTTAGAGATAATGTAACAATTGACCAAGTTGGAAATAGTGCTATGTATCTTCTTTCAGATCTATCAAGCGGCGTAACTGGTGAGATTCACTATGTTGACTGTGGTTATAACATTATGGGAATGGGTGCTGTTGAAGAAGTTGATGGAAAAGCTAAACTTGTTTGGGATATTCAGAAAGAAGAAAACTAATTACTCTTTTAGTCTTTTAAGATGAGCTACAGATTAGCTCATCTTCTTTCCAAAGGCAATCACTCCAAAAAATTTATAACTCCAAACACCAAACAAAACACCCCAACTAAACATAGAAATATCAAAAAGAATCATTAGATTAGTTCCAATCAGATCACTAAAAGAAACAAGAACTCTTAAAATCACTACAACTTGTGTAAAGTAAAAAAGCTTCTCTGTAAAACTATCAATAACCATCTGATTTTCAGAGTGTCCTAATGCTACTCTTGTACCAAAGCCAATAAGAACGGTCATTAAAAACCCAAGAGCTACAAGATGGATATTAAGATAAAGAAGGCTGAGATCTGTAAATTTCTCTGCCATACTTGAAAGACCACCAATAATAAGACCAATCGGTAGCCAAAGAATAGCAAGTTGTAAGATCCAGACAATTGAATGAGAGCTGAAAAAAATCATTTTCCATCTTTTAATCTCTAAAGTAAGCAGAACACCAGCTAAGATCTCAAAGATATATCCGTATTCAATAAGTAGAGACCTTAAAAGAAAAAGTATAGCTAAACTCGCTAAGACTTTAGGGTTTTTATCAATAATAAGATGGGAAAAGAAAGGAATCATCCTTTGTGCCACGGAGAAAGCAATAAAAATAAGAAAATTAAAAAAGCCTAAAGATATGGCAAGATTTTCAAGGGAGTGAATTCCTATAAAAGATAGTAAAAATAGAATATGAGAAATAGTTCCAAATGTAAAACCAATAAGAATCCAAAACTGATCACTTTTTTGTAAAGCCTGAGAAATTTTGTAAATCTTCATAAGTTGGTACTGGGCTAAGATTTGACCAAGTAAAAATGTTACAACACCTGCAACCATAAGTGACTCATTAAAAACTACACCAATAAAAAAAGCTATGGTACTAAGAAGCAAGAGAAAGAAAATACGATTATAGCTCTCTTGTTTAATAGGCTCTGTTGCAGAAAACCGTGGAAAAGTTGTAAAAAGAAAACCAACAAAAAACGAAAGAAATGTTGGAAAGAAAAGAGTATATGTATGAAAGAGTTTTGGAGAAATAGAAGAAGACACTACTCCTTTAAACATTAGTCCAAAGATAATCATAGAAATTATTGCTGTTACAATTCCTAGAATAAAAAAGCTCTGATGAGGCTGAGAAAAAAAGTATTGTACTTTTGTTAACTTTGGTGGCTCTGGTTGTTGAAAATTTGGTGATGTCGAAAATTCCATTAAAATCCTTTTGTCAATTGTATCAACTATTGATTCAATTTAACTTGATTGGAATCAATCTTTTTTGAAACAAGTAAAATAGGGTAAAATACCTCTTATTAAAAAGGAAACAAAGTGGTACATAGCAGTGTTTATATTATTTTAAGACCTAAAATTCCAACTCCTAATAATGTTAGAAAAGTAGTAATGGATCATAACGCACTGTTTGATAACTCCAATAAAGGAACAATGTTTCACTTTGGTGATGCAATGTGGAGTACAGCCTATGATGATGTCTCTACTGTAGAAGACTTTTTAGCAAGACTTTCTAAATCAGATTTTCTTTTTATTAGAGTTAGTTCATATACAGATATTCAGGTTGCTGGAGACTATTACGATCACAATTATAGAGATCTACTACCACAAAACCTTGTAGAATTTTTAGAAGAATAAAGGCTTTATTATCAAACAATTTGAAAAATTAAATCTTCATCCAAATATCCTAAAAGGGATTGAAGAAGCACAATATAAAACACCAACAGAGATCCAGAAAAAAGTAATCCCTATTGCTATGAAAGGGATTGATGTTATCGCCGCGTCAAAATCAGGTACAGGAAAAACAGCAGCATTTGTTCTTCCTATGCTAAATAAAAACAATAAGATATCAAATCCTAACCATAGAGTTTTAAGAACACTTATTTTAGCTCCAACAAGAGAATTGGTAGATCAGATTTCAATTGCCATCGGTAAATATAATAGATACTTAAAACTAAAACACACAAAGATCCAAGGTGGTGTTGTAAAAGCTGTTCAGCAAGAAAAACTAGATGGAGGAATGGATATCATCGTTGCAACTCCAGGAAGATTGAAAGCCCTTATATTAGAAAAGAAAATAGATATTTCCAGTATTAATACGGTTGTTGTTGATGAAGCAGATACAATGCTTGAGATGGGCTTTATTGAAGAGTTTGAGTTTATTCTTTCTCAGTGTTCCACAAAAAGACAGTTGATGATGTTCTCTGCAACAGTTTCTGAAAACATTAAAAAGCTTGGGAAAAAGTATATGAAAGAGCCTGTTACTGTGGAAGTCTCTGATAGACGTGATACAGTCTCTTTGATCTCCCACCGAGCTTTTAAAGTCGATAGAGCAAGAAAACATAAGTTATTGCATCACATTCTAAAAAAAGGTAACTATTCTCAAGTTCTTATTTTTGTCAATACAAAAGAAGTTTCTGATAAATTGTATCAGTTTCTTTACAATGGATATATTGATGTGGCACAGATCCATGGAGATATCTCTTCAAAAGCAAGAAGTGAAACAATCAAAGACTTTAGAAATGGAAACCTCCCAGTTCTAATCGCCACAGACATCGCTGGACGTGGAATCGATATTAAAGATCTTCCACTGGTAATCAACTACGAACTTCCAGAAAAAACAGATGATTTTACCCACAGAGTAGGGCGAACAGGCCGTGCTGGAAAAAAAGGAGAGGTTATCACTCTTCTGACAACGATAGATTATAGACACTTCTCAAAGATTGAGAGAGATCTAAAACTAGCTATTAAAAGAGAAGTAATGGAAGGTTTTGATCTAAACGACAGACAGCCAAGACAGAAACCTTTTAAAAAGAAAGTTGACAGCAAGAAAAAACCACCTGCAAAGAAGCCTAAAAAGACAGGGGCAAAGTCAAAGAAGACTACTAAAAGAGATGGGCGGCGATAATTCCTATTGGGATAAGTTCTTAAGCTGCTTCTGAAAGAATATATACCTTTGCATATTTTTTAGCAGAAGCAACATCATTTTTACTGAGTAATTCTCTAACATTATCAAGTTTCAATGCATCATCAGCAGAAATATATGGAGACCAGTCATCAGATTTTGTGTTGATTAATTCAACTTCAACTTCTGCAACATATTTGCCTTCATGAATCATTTTTGTATACTTTCTTCTATTGACCATTCTTTCTCCTTGTAAAGCTTTCATCCCATTTGTTTGGATCTGGAATATATGCTGTAATTAACACAGCAGGTTGATCTTTTCCTTTTGGTATTCCCCAAACAGAATGAACTGGATTTCCATTTCTATCTTTTTGTAACAAAAGAACAGTTGGACCTTTCCAAGCATTGGGATAGTCTTCAACCACTATCGAATCTGAGATTGATGAAATTAAATCTTTAAAATATATTCCATCTTCCGCCAATTCATCATAACCATGACTTGATACAAGAATATTTTTTGACAAAACTAACTTTTTTACTAAAGAAAATATATCAGTCAATTATGAATAACCTTGTAATTTAAATATGATTTTAACATATAATTAAAACAGTTCAAAATTTAAGTTTAACAACTTTGAAAATATTTTTTATCATATTCTTAAAGTTAGATAGTAGGCAGTTAAAAGACTATAAAAAGAGATAGGCAGAAATAATCCCAATAGGAATAAAAAGTAATGAAGTGAATACAATATTCGCAGTTACTTCTTCTCTTTTACACTGATAAAGAGTTGCTAAAGTTGCGTTAGTTAATGCCAGTGGCACTAAAAGCTCTAACATCAAAATAGTTGCCTCTAATCCTTTTAGATCTAAGATCTGAATAACACCAAAACCAATGAATGGAAGTAGAAGAAACTTATTAAAAGTTACTGAGACTAAAAGCTTTTTATTAAAATTAATAAGCTTTAATCCTTCTAAGTATACTCCAAAAAGAATCAGTTGAATTGTCATACTGGCATAGGCTCCCATTTGAAGGGCTTGATCAATTGGTTTTGAAAGGGTGACTCCGTTGATATTAAGGATAATTGCAAGGATTGCAAACCACATGATCGGGACTTTGAAGATATTTCTAAAAGACTCTTTTATAGAAAACTCTCCACGGGAGTATAGGAAAATTCCTAATGTGTAGACGATAAATATGTTTACCAGATTAATTGCATTGGTGTAGACAGCTCCAATTTCTCCAAAGAGAATTATGGAAAGAGGAATTCCTAAGTTTCCTGTGTTTCCTATAAGAGGGGAGACTGTGAAAATTGATTGGTCTTTAATTGTTTTGAAAAATAGCTTTCTTGTTGAGAAGAGAATTACAAAGCCAATCATGATTGCTAAAAAGTAGCTAAAAGGGACGATAACAAAGTTTGTATCAATTGGTCTTAGCATGATTCCCCAGAATGCTAGAAATGGTTGGAGGATATATATTGATAATAGAGTGAGGGTCTTGTCGCTAAAGTCCTCTTTGAAAGCTCTTTTGCCGATAAAGCCTAGAAGAATAAAAAAGTATAAAGAGAGTATAGCGATTATTGTTTCTGTAATTTATAAACCTTTAAAGAGAGCAAACCTCATATTTGTATATGAGGTTATTTTACTAGTCTAGCGATTTTAGCTTGGATTTTTAACCATTTTTTATGTTCAAACAGTGGAAAACCTGCATAAACTTTTCCACCTTCAACTGTTTTGGTAACACCACTTCTTGCTGCGATAATCGTTCCATCACCAATTTCTAAGTGACCACTAACTCCAGCTTGTGCTCCAAACATAACGTGTTTACCAACTTTTGAACTTCCTGCAAAACCAGTCTGTCCAGCAATAGCGCAGTATTCACCAATTTCAACATTGTGAGCTAGGTGAACAAGATTATCAATCTTTGTACCTTTTTTCACAATTGTAGTTCCAAAAACAGCTCTGTCAAAAGTGCAGTTTGCACCAATTTCTACTTCATCTTCAATTTTGATATTACCAGTGTGGTAGATCTTGACATGGTGATTGTTTGAGTCTTGAACATATCCAAAACCATCACTTCCAATAACTGTTCCTCCGTGGATAATTACATCATTACCAATAACTGAATTGTCATAGATTGTCACATTTGGATGGATGATTGTGTTTTTTCCAATTGTTACATTGTTCCCAATATAGCTTCCATGGAGAATTTGTGTATTGTCTCCAATAGTTGAACTATTACCTACAAATACATTATTCATAAGCTTAGCACTAGGTGAGATTGTATTTGAACAATCTTCTTGAATTAGATCTTGGGCAAAATATTTTGAGATTAGTGCCAAAGATAGGTATGGTCTATCAACAACTAAAGGAGTTGTTGTAGAAGGAACAAACTCTAGGTGTTTTTCTCTTACAAAAACAGCACCAGCTTTTGTGACTTTAAGATCTTCTAGGAACTTCTCATCTTCAAAAAATGATAGTTCATTGGAAGTTCCAGAAGATATTGTATTAAGTCTTACAACTTCAATATCTTCTATACTGTTTTTAAGTTCAATATTCTCTTTTTTTAGTAGTTTTAAAATAGACAATGTTATCTCTCTATAGCTACACAACCACTTTTTACAACCTCTTTAGGATTGTATTTTTTGATTGCTTTTATAAAGTTTTCTA
>JAOXRY010000109.1 GCA_025800305.1 Campylobacterales bacterium
CAATTAAGGAAATTAGTAACAATAGTAGTAGCTGGGAATTACTGGATCTTGAAAAAAAGAGTTCAGAAATAGTTGTGGAGATAAATCGTTTAGATTTCCTACCCATGTTTACTATGTGGGATAATAAAACTCCAATCTATACATTTAGGGAGCAGAATAAAAAAAAGTATCATAATGTCTCTCTTTCTACAGGACTTAGTTGGCTTACTCCTACAGATGGAACTGTTTTGCTAAGTCTAAAAGACTCTCTGATTATAAGTGATAGTGATGATGGATATATATTTAAACAATCTCCGACAATGAGTTTCAGTTATAGCCAACCAACATATTTAGGTAGAGGTTTTATAGATCCTTCTTTGTATGAAAAAAAAGGTTTTTTGAAACTGGATTATTATAAATCAAAAACTGAAATAGAACAGATAATAAAGAGAAACAGGCTTATTATTGATTTTGTAACTGCTTTAAATTCCGTTAGAAGTAGAGACAGGGAGCTGGAATCCGAGAGAAAAAAACTGAACCTGCTTGATATGGAAATTAAGCAGTTAGAGATTC
>JAOXRY010000124.1 GCA_025800305.1 Campylobacterales bacterium
TGGATTACTATGATAGCTCTTCAGGTTGTCTTACAAATTGCTATCTATTTTGCAGCAAGATATATCCTTCACAATCCTGTTGAGAAACTAATTACAGAAATTAACGAAATTGAGACAGATCTTACAAAAAGAGTTACAGTAGACTCAAAAGATGAAGTAGGAAAACTTGCAGGATTTTTTAACGATTTTCTAGAATTTAATGCCCATACTTTATCAACGGTAAAAAACTCAACAAAAGAGAATCTTGTTGTATCTGAACAACTTTTAGCCAATACAGAAAAAGAGAAACTTGAGATGGAGAGAGGTTTTGATGTTTCTAAAAAAATGATTAACTCTTCTGAAAATATAAATGCTATAGTTAATAGTGGTGTTGAAAGAGCTAAAGAGTCTTCACTGGCTATTGATGATGCTAATGGTAACTTAATTGAGGCCAACCAAGAGATCTCAAACATGACAGAAAGAGTCAGCGACAATACTCAAAAAGGTGTTGAGATCTCAGAAAAGATGTCATCACTTGTTTCAACTGTAAATGAAATGAGAACTATTTTAGACGTAATCGCAGATACAGCAGATCAAACCCATATGCTTGCTCTAAATGCAGCAATTGAAGCTCAACGTGCAGGGGAACATGGACGAGGGTTTGCTGTTGTTGCTGCTGAAGTTGGAAGTTTGGCAAATAGAACACAAAAAAGTCTTTCTGACAGTGATGCAACTATTTCTGCAGTTGTACAATCTATTATGGACATTTCAACAGAGATTAATATCCAAGCAGAGAATCTTCAAGTTTTAAGTCAAACCAATGAAAGTGTTGAACATAAAATTGATGAGACTACAAAACAGATGGAAATCGCAAAAGAAGTTTCCAATAAGTCTTTGGCTGATACAATTTTAATATCTGAAGAAATTTTAAAGATTATAGAGCTAAGTAACACCATTGGTCAGATCTCCAAAGGTGGAAAAGAATCTATGTCTCAAATTTCTCAAGTTGCAGATGATCTTAAAAACAGAGCATCAGAAATCAATAAGCAACTATCAAATTACGTAATATAGGAAAAGTTAAATGAGTCACTTTACAAATATAGTTTCAAGAGGTTTTGGTCACATAGCTAATTATGAATTCCCTTCTACTGTTCAAGGAGCTATCAACTCTTTATATGTAAATATTTTAGGTTTAGATATGAGTGAGTTTGATAAACCATACAAATACCCTACATTAAATAAACTCTTTACAAGAGCTTTAAATAGACCAAGAGAGTTTGATAAAGATGAGAAGGTTTTAATCTCTCCTTGTGATTCTATGATTACTGAGTGTAGCCAAGGCAAAAATACTCAGTTTTTTCAAATCAAAGGTGTTGAATACCAAATAGACTCTCTTTTAACAGATATTGATAAAGAAGCAGTAGAAAAAATCTACAATGGACAATATACAAATTTTTACTTGTCCCCAAAAGATTATCACAGATACCATGCACCTTGTGATTTAAAGATTGAAAAGTTAGTTTACGTTCCTGCTAAACTTTACCCTGTAAACACTCCAGCTTTAAAGTACATCAAGAATCTTTTTATAGAAAATGAAAGAGTTATCTTACAGTGTAAAACTAATACTGGAAAAACTATGATTCTAGTCTATGTTGGTGCACTGAATGTTGGAGAGATGGTTTTTAATTTTGAAGAGAGAGTCGAAACAAACAAAGATCTAGAAAAAATGATTTTTGACTATGAAGATTTAAAAGTAACAAAAGGTGATGATATGGGTCACTTTAAAATGGGTTCTACAGTTCTTATGTTTACAGAACCTGATACAGTAAACTTTTCTGTTATGTCAGGAGAAGATGTTTCTTATAGTCAGTCAATTGGTACTTTTACTGATTAATTTATTGAAAAAGAGGGAGTAGTAAACTCCCTCTAACTCTACCTTAAAATAGTACGATATAAATATTTCCATTTCTATAGATAAAAAACTGCTTTTTCCCTTTTTTATTTGTTGCTCTTTTTAGATCTTCTATTGATAAGATCTCTGTATTATCGCACTGAACAATAATATCCCCTTTTCTAAAGTTAGACTTTTCTCCTTCTGAATTTTTTTCAATATCCCTAACCATAACTCCAACAATGTCATCAGGAACTCTGAACCTATTTTTATCCTCTGTAGATAACTGATTTAAAATAAGTCCTTGATAGTTATATCCATCCTTCAAAGTAAATCCAGACTTATTAAGACTTGCTAGTTTTACAGTAACGGTTTTAACTCTCTTACTTCTTTGAAATTTTACTTTTACTTTTGTATTAGGTCTTTTATTTCCAATTGTATTTTTTAACATACTTGGGTTATTGATTCTTTTTCCATCAACTTCTAAAACTAAATCTCCTCTTTTTAATCCTGCTTTATCTGCTGGTGAGCCTTTTTTAACAGAAGTTAAAACAACACCATAGTCTTTATTATAATAATCAGCCAGTTCACTTGTTAACTCACCTATAACAACTCCAAGCCAAGCTCTTTCAAAACTACCATTATCAATCAAAGAGTTAGCGATTCTTGCTACCATATTAGAAGGAATCGAAAAACCAACTCCATTGTTTCCTCCACTTTTTGTAAGAATTGCTGTATTAATACCAATTAAATATCCTAAAGAGTTAATCAAAGCTCCACCAGAATTTCCAGGATTAATTGGTGCATCTGTCTGTATAAAATTTTCATACTCATTAATACCAACAGAGCTTCTATTTTTACCACTTACAATCCCAGAAGTAATAGTCTCCCCTACTCCAAAAGGATTTCCAATGGCAAAAACCACATCTCCAATTCTTACATTATCAGAGTCGTAAAAATTTATTTTGTTAAATTTTTTGCCTTGAATTTTTATAACTGCCAAATCACTTTTTGGATCTGTACCTATAATTTTTGCTTCATACTCCTTTTTATCATCTGGAATTGTTACCAAAACCTTATCAGATCCAGCAACAACATGATTATTTGTAACGATATAACCATCACTGGAAATAATTACACCAGAACCTAAAGATCTCTCCATTCTCTTTCTTGGTATTTGATGAAAACCACCGCCAAAAAACTCTCTAAAAAAAGGATCATTCATAAAAGGATTTCTCTGTCCTCTTGAAGAGACACTTTTTTCTGTTGAAATATTGACAACTGAGTTTTTTACATCCTTTAAAATTTTATTGTAAGAAAGAAGTTCATCACTATCAGATGGCATCTTCCTATCGTGTTTTTTTGAAACAATATCTATATTGGCTCCCACCAATAAAATAGAAGTCAATAGAAATGTTGTTAGTTTTTTCATAAGTTTCTCCTTTGTTTTATCTGTGAAATTATAAAAATTATTTGGTAAACAAAAGGTAAATAAATTGTAAAATACCCATTATCAAATCTGGAGACAATATGAAAAAGATTTTTATCCTTAGTGGAGCAGGACTAAGTAAAGAGAGTGGCATAAGCACATTTAGAGACAGTGATGGACTTTGGGAAGGATATAATGTAATGGAAGTCTGTTCAACACAAGGGTGGGAAGCAGATAGAAACAAGATTACAAACTTCTATAATGATAGACGCAAAGATATAAAAGATAAAGAACCAAACTCTATGCATATTTTTCTAGCTAAGCTAGAAGAGAAGTATCCAAACCAAGTTATACACCTAACACAAAATGTAGATAATCTTTGTGAAAAAGCAGGACAAAAAGATCTTATTCACCTTCATGGAACTCTTACAGATCTTAGATGTGAACAGTGTCATACAGTTTTTTCAGTAGGCTATGAAAAACAAACAGACCAAACCTGCCCTAACTGTAATAGTACATCAATTCGTCACAATGTTGTTATGTTTGGAGAGAGTGCTCCAGAGTACGTTAATCTTCCTAAATATTCAGATGAAGCAAAGATCTTTATAGCCATTGGAACCAGTGGTAAGGTAATTGATATTGTCCCTTATGCTAAAAACGCAGAAGTTTCAATCTATGTTAATCCAAATAGAGAAGACTACACAACAATGTTTGGAAGTTTTGATAAGTATATTGATGAGTTTTTTACCCATAAGATCTTAAAACCAGCTACCGAAGCTATTGAAGGTCTAGAAAAGATTATTGAAAAAGAGATTTAAAGATTAGAATTCTTTCAAAGAATCCTAATCTATTTTATCCCTAAAAGAGCTGCACCAATTGCACCTGTGAATTGAGGATTTTTAGGAACAGAAATCTTCCTATCTAGCTCTTCTTCTACAATAGAAATAAGAAGTGGATTTAAAGCACCACCACCACTAAATGCTACAACTTTATCACTGGCCATAGATTTAGCCATATTGGCAACTCTTGTACCAATAGACTTATGAACACCATATCCGATATTTTCTTTACTCTCTTTTTTTGCAATAAGAGATATGATTTCAGACTCAGCAAATACAGCACACATAGAACTAATTTCCAACTCTTTTGTATATTGACTAGATACTTTCCCAAAATCAGCCAATGGTATCCCTAGTCTTGTTGCTGCTATTTCCAAAAACTTTCCAGTTCCAGCAGCACATTTATCATTCATTTTAAAATCTGTAAAAGTCCCATTTTGCCCAAGAATTATTACCTTACTATCTTGCCCTCCTATATCTATAAGAACTTCAGTATCTGGCAAATAGTGAGATACTCCTTTTGCATGAGCTTGGATTTCTGTTATTACTCTTTTATTGGTAATAGAATCAATCATATAACGTCCATAACCTGTAAAACAATAGACTCATACTCTCTTGTCTTTAGATAGTCATTAATTGTTTCTTCCATACCTGCTATAGTATCTAATACATCAAGTTCTAAGATCTCTTGTTCATTAGAATTATTTTTGATTTCTACATCATCTTTAAAATATCTATGACCAATACAGGACTCTTCATTGATAATCGCCCCACCACTACTTTCTACAATTTCATGAAGTTTCCAATTAGGAGCGGCAAAAGGAGTACCTAAAACCATAATTCTAGCTTCACCATTATCAAATACAGTAAAGTCATTATTCACTCTCTCTTCAAGTTCATCACAAAGGGTATTAAGTTTCTCTGTAAAACGTGTTGGCTCATCTACAAATGAGATCTGCATAACTAAAAGTGCATCTTTACCACTTATAGGAATATTTTCATTTGCTCTTAAGTCATCTAACCTACGTAAAGCTTCTCTTTTTTTATTACAATATCTATACCTTGTCTTAGTTGTTCAGTTGAAAGAGGCTGTTTGGTTACTTCTTCAATATGAGTTTTAAAATCCATTATCTCACTTCCCCAAAGTTCCATACTCTTTTTATCTTTTTTGTGGGGAATTTGCATAACATGGACAGGATGTCTTTTATCTAAGATCTCCCATGTCTTCTTCTTTGCTTCACAGGTTGTTTCACCATAGATAAAATCAGCAGACTGGGTATATCCACAGGCATTTAACATTTTAAATCCATGGGGCTGATTTAATTAAAGGACAGATATTTCTTGGTAACTCTTTTTCTGCTTCCCCTATAGAGGCTGGACTACCACTACAGAGGCCATAACAGGCTCCTCCAGCTCCTACTACTATCTCTTCTGGAACAAAGATACAAAAATTCCAACTAAAGGTTTACCTTGCTGTTTGACTTCATTTAACTCTTTGATTCTCTTGGTTTGAAAACCTTTTCAAAATTGATCAAAATACTCCATTCCTTCTGGTCGTTTCTCTTGTCCTGAAACAAAAACATCATTGTGTCTACCTACTGCTCCCTCGACCATTTTTGATAGTTTAGCTGTATCTATGTCTAAAGATTCCCATAGATCTATGTACTCTTGCTCAATTATAAAGATTAGCTTTGTAAAAGACGATATATGTGTCTCATTGAAGAATATCGTATGTCTAAGCCTTAGACCTTTTGGTAAATATAATTTTACTATTTATAGATAAAACTGTCTAAGATCTATGATATCAGCTCTATATTAGAAAAGAATCCCCACCAACGGTGGGGATTAGTTAAAAGAAAAACTTTAGATAAAGTTTACTTAACCATTGCAGAAAGTTCATCTGAACTTACTAGATTAAAATTCAGGTATTTATAGACTCTTTCTGTCATTGCAGGAGTGATTTTTCCAGAAGCGATTTCTAAATATTCCTCTTTTGTTGGTAATTCACCTTTAAGAGCAACAACAGCAGCTAGTTCTGCAGAACCTAAGTATACTTGAGAACCTTTTCCTAGTCTATTATCAAAGTTTCTTGTACTTGTTGAAAAAACATAAGCATTTTCAGCAACCTGGGCTTGGTTACCCATACATAGTGAACACCCTGGAAGTTCTGTTCTTGCTCCAGCTGTTCCAAAGATTGAGTAGTAACCTTCTTCTGTTAGTTGTTTCTCATCCATCTTAGTTGGAGGACAAACCCATAGTTTGTTTTTCACTTGACCTTCATCTCTTAAAATTTCTCCAAGAGCTCTAAATAGACCAATATTTGTCATACAAGAACCAACAAATACTTCATCTATTTGTGTATGCATTCCTGAAGATTTAATTTCAGATAGAGGTTTAACATCATCGGGATCGTTTGGACAAGCCAATAGTGGTTCTGTTATTTTATCCATATCAATTTCAATAACAGCAGCATAATCAGCATCAGAGTCAGCTTTCATTAACTCACCATTATTAATCCACTCCTCCATTTTATCTCGTCTTCTTTTTAGAGTTGTAGCATCTTCATACCCTTGTTTTATCATTTCATCAATTAGAACAATATTTGATTTTAAATACTCAACAACAGGCTCTCTATTTAGATGTACTGTACAAGCAGCAGCAGATCTCTCAGCTGAAGCATCACTTAGTTCAAATGCTTGTTCTACTTTTAGATCTGGAAGACCTTCTATCTCTAAAACACGTCCTGCAAAAATATTTTTCTTACCTTTTTTCTCAACTGTAAGAAGACCATCTTTTATAGCTTGGTAAGGGATTGCATTAACCATATCTCTTAAAGTAATTCCTGGTTGGATTTTTCCTTTAAATCTAACCAGTACAGACTCTGGCATTGTAAGAGGCATCATTCCAGTTACACCAGCAAATGCAACAAGTCCGGATCCTGCAGGAAAAGATATACCAATAGGAAATCTTGTGTGAGAATCGCCACCTGTTCCTACAGTATCAGGAAGACAAAGTCTATTTAACCATGAGTGAATAACACCATCACCAGGTCTTAAAATTACACCACTTCTACTTGTCCAAAATGGAGGAATTGTATGCTGAAACTTAATATCTGCTGGTTTTGGATATGCTGCTGTGTGACAGAAAGATTGCATAACCATATCTGCACCAAAACCTAAAGCAGCTAATTCTTTAATTTCATCTCTTGTCATTGGTCCTGTTGTATCTTGAGAACCTACTGTAGTAGCAATTGGTTCAACATACATACCAGGTTTAACACCATCAACACCACAAGCACGTCCTACCATTTTTTGTGCAAGAGTATAACCTTTGCCATTATCTTCAGGTTGTTCAGGAACTAAAAACATATCTGAAGGAGCCAGACTTAAAGCTTCTCTTGCTTTTGCTGTTAAGCCTTTACCAATAATTAGAGGTATTCTTCCTCCTGCTCTCATCTCATCTGTAATTGTATTTGGCAGAAGTTTGAACTGACTTACAACTGAACCATTTTTTTCTATAACACCATCAAAAGGTTTTAAAACAATTTCATCACCTGTTTCTAGACTATCAACTGGAGCTTGAATTGGTAGACAGCCAGAATCTTCTGCTGTATTAAAGAAAATAGGAGCGATAATAGAACCGATTACAACACCACCAGTTCTCTTATTAGGAACACCAGGAATATCTCTTCCCATATGCCACTGAACAGAGTTAATACCAGATTTTCTACTAGAACCAGTTCCTACAACATCACCAACGTATGCTAAAGGATTTCCTTTTTTCTTTAATTCAGCCATAGTTTCCAATGGTTTTTCCATTCTTGAAACAAGCATTGCATTAGCATGAACAGGAATATCAGATCTAGTAAAAGCTTCTCTAGCTGGACTTAAATCATCAGTATTTGTTTCACCAGGGATTTTATATACAGTAAGCTTGATCTCTTTATCAAGTTCTGGTTTATTTGTAAACCACTCACCATTTGCCCAAGACTCAATAACTTCTTTTGCTTTTGAGTTACCAGAGTCCATTAATGCTTTTACATCATTAAAAGAATCGTAAACTAATAAAGTGTTTTTCAGCTGTGTAGCAGCAACATCTGCAACTTCATCAACCTTCAAAGCATCTATTAATGGTTGTACATTATAACCACCAAGCATCATTCCTAAAGTTTCAATAGCTTCAACTTTAGAAAGACCATTAACACTTGTCTTACCTTGAACAATGTCATTTAAAAATCCAGCTTTCACATAAGCAGCATCATCAACCCCTGGGCTAACTCTATTTACTAATAAACTTTTCAATTCATCTGTACAATCTTCCTTAATTAGCTCTATTAATTCTGCCGTCTGCTCTGCACTTAATGGAAGAGGAGGAACGCCTAAATTTTCTCTTTCGCTAACATGTGACTTATACTCATCTAAAAAGCCCATTTTTGCTCCTTTATTTTTATTTTTCATAGTTTAGCAAAGAATTGTAAAAAAGTCATAAAACAAGGGGTTTTAGTGGTTTTTTGTTACGAAGAGTAACATTTTTGCTATTTTTTGGTCACATTAAGTAACTTACACTAACAATCCCTTACTACCAAATACTTTGTTATTCACATGGTGAAAAGGGTGTGAATAAGTCACAAATTTAAGGTTAAATTTGATAGAAAATTTCAGTGTTTTATTTAGAGGTTTAGTTGGGTATTTTTTCAAAAATTAAGAAATTTCACCAATATCTAAAATTTTATCTATATTGAGAACGGTTATCATTTCTATCTCGTTGATTTTTATTAGAGAGTGAATATATTTTGGCTCAATTCCAACACTAATATCTGGAACCGTTGATAAATTATCTTCATCAAGTTCCATAATAGAATAAACCCTATCTATTATAATTCCTATAAGTTTATTTTGATTAGTTTTGATTATTGCTATAACGCTATCTTTAGAAAAATCCGGTTCACTTTCTCCAAACCTTACTCTTAAATCAATAATAGGTGTAACTTCACCACGAAGGTTAATCATTCCCTTTACCCATTTTTTTTCATTAAAAAGTGGAGAGATTACAACTTGTTCATAAACAAGAATTCCTTTAACCTTTTCTAGTTCTACTCCATATAGACCATCTAAAAAATGAAATACTATTGCTTTCATGCCGCCACCGATGCTAAATTTTTAGGTACTTTTGTCTCTTCTACAATACTTACCACGTCTAAAATATAACCGATACTACCATCACCTCTAATAGTTGCAGCACTTACACCTTTTATTTTTCTATAGTTCTTTTCCAAAGACTTAACAACAATTTGTTCTTGATTCAAAAAGTCATCTACAAATAGAGCTACTTTCATTTCTGATACTCTTGTAATAATTAGCATACCTTCATCTAACTTTTTTGCATTATGTTCTAGATTAAAGAAGTTATGAAGCCTAATAATAGGAATAAACTCATTTCTAAGCATTAAAATTTCTTCTTCTTTCTCTCCAACTTTTTTAATCATATACTCATAAGGTTGAAGTGATTCAACAATCATATTTAGAGGAAGAATAAGCTTATGCTTTCCAATAAGAACATTTAATCCATCCATAATGGCAAGAGTAAGAGGAAGAATAATAATAAATCTTGATCCTCCATCTTTTTTTGTTTCAACTTTAATTTTTCCACCAAGAGAAGTGATGTTATTCATCACAACATCCATCCCAACACCACGTCCTGAAACATCACTTATTTGTTCTGCAGTAGAAAGTCCTGCATTGAAAATTAACATCGCTTTTTCAGAATCTTCCATTCTTGCCAGTTCTTCTTCGGTTACAACACCAGATTCTAAAGCTTTTTGTCCAACTTTTTCTGTGTTAATTCCAGCACCATCATCACTGATTGTAATAATGATATTTCCACTCTCTTGTGCAGCTTCTATTTTTAAAAGTCCTACAGCTCTTTTTTTCTTGGCTGTTCTATCATCTGGAAGTTCGATTCCATGATCAAGAGAATTTCTAATAATATGAGTTAAAGGATCCATAAGACCTTCAACCATAAGTTTATCAATTTCAACACTATCACCATAGTGTTCAAACTTTACTTTTTTATTTAGTTTCTTAGCTAGATCTCTTACTATTTTAGGAAGCTTAGAGTAAACACTTTCCATAGGAACCATACGAACAGACATAACAGCTTCTTGAAGTTCTCTCATCTCTCTATCAAGATATCCTAGCTTTTCTATTACCGTGTCTCCTACAGTTCCTACAATACTCTCTGCATATTGAAAAAGCATACTTTTAGTAATAACTAAATCCCCTACTCTGTTCATAAGGTTATCAATCTTATCAAGTCCAACTCTAATAGAGCTAGAAGAAACAATGTTCTTTAGATTTTTCTGTTCACTTCCTTTACTCTCTTTTGTAGAGGTGTTATTTGCTGATTTAATAGGAGATTTTTTTACTTTTATCTCCTCTTGATTTAATTCTTTTAAAGAAGGGTTTTTTTTCTCTTCTTTTGGTACTTTTGGTTCGTCAGCAACCAATGGCTCTTCTTCACCTGATTGTTCTATGATTTTTTTTACAGGTGTTTTTTTTCTCTTTTTTCCTTTACCAAGAAATAGTTCATACCCGTCATCTTCACTGTCTAATTCTTTAGTTTCACCTTTTTTAGATTGATTTTCTCCGAAAAAGAGTTCATATCCATCTTCCTCATCTTGAGATTGTTCTTCATCATCAAAGCCAAAAAGTTCAAATGCCAGATTTTCTTCTGGAGGTGCTAAAAGATCTTTTATATCCTCTTTTAATTCTTCAACAAGATTATCAAACTCATAACTATCTAAAGTGTTGGTAAGCTCTCCATCTAAAATGTTTTGAGAAACTTTGATTTTATTCTCAACTAACTCATTAACATCTTTTGAGTAGATAATATCTCCATCTCTAGCACTATCAAGCATATCTTCAAGAGAATGGATATATTCTGGATATTTTTCCAATCCTAAAAAAACTGAACTCCCTTTAAGTGTATGAACAGATCTAAAAATATTTGCCAATCTATCACTATCAATTTCATCCTCTTCACTGGCTAACTCTAACTCATGGAAAAGTGTTTCATAGATATCAAGAAGTTCATCATGGTTATGGTTATCATTATTTTGTTTTTTGACCTTAGGTCCACCAACACCTTTAAAAATATCTATTTGCTTTTTTAAGCTACTTAAGTCCTTGCTATACTCATCCTCATTAACCTTTTCTGAAAAATCTTCATGGAGAAGATCTTCAAGATAGTCTACTTGTTCCATTATAAAGCTGATAATTTCACCTGTCACATTGACTTTTTTTTCTCTAATAGAATCTAAAAAGTTTTCGAGATGGTGAACATACCCTGAAAAATCCATAAGTCCAACAGATCCAGAACCACCTTTTAATGTGTGGACATCTCTAAATAAAGCATCTATCTTGCTATCAAGTTCTCCTGCTTCTTCTGAAATTAAAAGATCTTTATGGATATTTTCAAAAAGTTCTGCTGCTTCTTCAATGAAAAATACTTTAAAATCTTCACCAGACATAATTAAAATCTTCCATCTAATGTTTTCTTAATCTCTTTATAAAGCTGTGGTAAGTTTGACTTATTGATAAGATCTATAGCACCTAAATGCCTGATTTTATCTAGCATCCCTTGGTTTGTCATACTTGTTAATGAATATACAGGAATATGCTCATAATAACCATTTTCTTTAATAAATTTTATAACTTGGTATCCATTTTTAATTGGCATTTCAATATCAGTAATAACCAATTTCACCTGTTCAGGAGCAAGTTGCCCTAACCTATCAATGAGAAGTTGTCCATTTTCAAAGATCTCATAGTTAAGGGTTATATCATCACAAAATTCTGTTAATTTTTCTATTACGATTCGACTATCTTCAGCAATTAATACAAGTCCATTGGAATTTATCGGAGGAAAACTACCAAAAGAATCTATATCATAAATCGTTGTTCCCACATCATTACTATCAGAATTTACATCAAAAAGTAGTCTTTCTGCATCAAAGACTATACACATTTGAGTCTTATTACTCTCTTCATCAACTACAATCTCTGTAATGTAAGAAACTTTGGGATCTGTTGTACTTGGTGTTTTTAAAGAGTCACTCTCTTTCTCTTCAATTTTAATAATATCTTTAACTAAAAGTCCTATTTTCTTTTCATTGTAACTACAAACAATTATGATTTTATACTCATCCTTATTTACAGGTTCCTCAATCCAGTAATCAAAATTCACAACAGAAATAACATCACCACGGATATCAATAACACCTTCTACAAGTTCATTGGAAGATGGAGTCTTTAAAACTGTAACTTCATCTTTTATTAAGAAACTCTTAATTTTAGAAATATTAATTGCATAAATTTTATCACTGGATGTTCTAAAAACAGCCAACTGCATAACATTTCTATGGTGGCTTTTGGTAATGTAGTCAATACTATCTTGTATTTCATTATGATACTCAGCTGCCATTATTTCACTTTTCTCACGTGTTTTACAAGTTTATCAGTAATTTCAACAATAGACTCTGGAGAAAAAGGTTTTACAAGATATCCTTTGACTCCTTTTGAAACCATTTTTCTAACTTTTGCTTTTACACCTTCTGTTGTTGCCATAATTATGTGAAGATTAGGATAGGCTTTTGACTGGTTAATAGCATCTACAACCTCTTCACCATTCATATTAGGCATGTTCCAATCCAAAAACATAATATCCAAATCAGGATTCTTTTTGAGAAGTTTCATTGTTTCAACACCATCTGCAGCTTCTAAGATCTCAACATTATCAAAATTAGCTTCTACTGCATTTTTAATAATAAGCCTCATTGTTGCACTATCATCAACAGTCATTATTGTTACTTTCTTCATTTTTGCAAGATCTGATTCATCAATATCAAACATGTCATCAGAAAGTTCTAACTTAGGAACAGAACTTTTAATCTCTTTTGTTTTATTATTATTTGTAGATTCCATAGGATCATACAATGTAAATTCATCAAACTTATTGGCAAGTATTACAGAACCATCTAAAGAGTGTTCTATAATTCCTTCTGTATAGTGGGTAGAAGAGGATTTTTTAGGAGAATCTAAAGGATACTCTGTATTGTGAATATAGACACCATCTTTACCTAAGACAACAAATCTTTTTTCATTGGGAAGAAGGTAGAAATCTTTTAATTCCTCTGGAATGTTTTTATATATTTTTTCTACAGTTTGACTGTGAATATTCCAAAACTTAATCTCACCGTTGGCCGTTCCATAGACCAAATCATCTCCAATTATTTTCATCACCGTTATTGAAGAGTTTTCATCTATTTTTCCATCTATTTTTCTTTCTAATCCATTAAGAATACGAATAGAAGATTGAGAAGATACAAAGACTTTTCCCTCTTTATACAGAACAACACTTGAGATTCTTTGACCTTTGAAAACAGTAAGAGCTGTTAACATTTTTGAACCAATAGAACTGATTAAGATTACTTGTCCATTACTTTTTCCCACAGCTACAAGAAGACTGTCGTCAGAGATATCTAAAGATGTTATTTCTACAAATTTTTCAAAAGGAAGGGTTAATATATTATTTTTAGTTAATAGGTTTCTAACAAGTAGTTGATTTTTATCTACATAGACTAATTTGCTTCTTTTTAATTTAACAACAGGGTATGTTATTCTTACACCATTTCTCTCTTTTATTGAAAGATCTTCAACAGAGCACGTATTAGCTTTTGTACTTGTTACTGTGAAAAAATTTTCATTTTCTTTAGAAGTAAAAAATAATTCAGATATGTCTACCACTGGACTCCCTTTTAATATTCTAAGAGTTCCAGCAAATCCTATTCCTTAAAAGTTAATATAAAAAGAGGCTCCATCATCAAATTTTAAACACCCTAGTTTACCTCCAAGGTTTTGTTCAATAATTACTTTAGATAAATAGAGGCTTAATCCCACTCCTCTATCTTTAAATTTAGTTGTAAAATAAGGATCAAAAATCTTATCTCTAATCTTTTCATCAACACCTATGCCATTATCGACAATTTCTATTTTTTTCAGTTCAGCAAAAGATCTGATAATAATAGTACCTTGGTACTGTTTATCTTCTTCTTGCTTTTTTTCAATAGATTCAATTGAGTTATTAATAAGGTTCAAAATCACTTGAGAAAGTTTATCTTTATTTCCTCTAGTCATAAAAGTTTTTCCAGAAATATCTATTTTAATATTTTTCTCTTCCAAATACATTGCTAAAATTTTCGATGTACTTTCTAAAAGCCTTAAAATATCAATCTCTTCATCTTTACCATTTTCAGAAAAATAGCTACTAAAAGAGGATATTATATCTGTTAAATAGCTAATTTGTTCTTGAGACTGGGTATAAACCATATCAATAAACTCAGAGTCTAAATCTCCTGTTTCAGCAGTTATCTGAAGCCCTTCCATTTGTAAAGAAATCACATTAAGAGGCTGTCTCCACTGATGGGCAATATCTTTTAATAAACTTCCCATAGCATTAAACTTTGATTGTTCAAAAAGAGTCTCTTGTTGTTGTTCTAAAATAATTTTATCTGTGATGTCTTCTCTTATGTCCAGCAATCCTTCTACTATTCCCTTCTTATCCTTAACACAAACAACAGAGATCTTATAGTGACATTGGCTTCCATCTGCTTTTTCACTGATCAAAGTATCATTAAAAGAGTTATCTTCTAATAGATTTAAAATCATATCTGTATACAAATCTTTGTCATCATATAAAATAGAATAATCTTCTCCTAGAAGATTTGATTTTTTATGTCCACTTTGTTTAATAAAAGCATCACTAACATCTACAATAGAGAAATCATCATCAAGTTTAATAAAAAGAAGGTTTTCATTGATAGTTTTTGTATATTCTAAATTTTCTCTAACTGTTCTATTGAGTTCCAATGAATTATTCACAGTGTAGTTAAAAGCTTCTTTAGAAAGAGGTTTTGCAATAAATCCTGTTGCACCGTACTTTAAAAAAGCAGCAGTATTTTCTGGAGTGTCAACAGCTGTTAAAGCTACAACAACAATTTCCTCTTTTGAATACTTTTTTCGTATATTGATAGTCAGATCTAGCCCATCCATATTTGGCATATTATAATCTGTTATTACAAGATCTATATTTTCATTTTCCAGTACTTTTAAAGCTTCTATTCCATCTTCAGCCTCAAAAACATTAAACTTAAGAAGTTTTAATTGCCTAGAAACAATCATTCTTGCAGTTGCAGAATCGTCTACAGAAAGAGCGTTAAGTGTTGAATAATATCGCATATTATCCAATAACTTAACAGCATAGTCTAACTCTTCGTTTCTTGTTTTTAACACAAAATCTACTATGTCTCTTCGATTAAGAGATCTATAATTATCACTTTCAATGGAGTCTGTAAGTATGATTAATGAGGCTTGATAAGATTCAAGATAATTAATAACCTCAGAAGAGTTAATTGTAAGAACTGCCAAATAATTTTCCTTGACATCGTTATACAGTTCTTTCATCTTTGTAACACTAGAAGCAATAAAAAAGTTAAATCCAAGTTTACTTAATTCTAGTGATAAATAGTCAATTACTTCTTGATCTTTTTCTACAATTAATATATTTTCCATATTAAATAAAATTATATCAAAACCTTAATTGGGGCTTTTATGAGATAAAAGGGAATAATAAATGCTTTTTAACGAAAATGACTAATTCTCCCAATCTATAACTTTAGGTTAGGGAACTTTTAAGGATTTGGAAAAATGAGCCTATCAAAATTAAAGTTAAGCTTTAAAATTTTAACAGCAACTGTCTCTTTATTTATTGTGTCTAGTGTTGTTTTTGTCTACTTTACATCATCAAAAATGGAAAGTCTAGCTTTGAACAATTCAGAAAAAAGTTTAGGAATTGTTAGTGATAGTATCTTTTTAGCGTTAAGAAATGCAATGAATACTGGAGATCCAAGTATTATTAAAAAAGCAGAAAATGATGCTAGAAAAGTAAAAGGCGTTAAAAGATTAGAAGTAGCTAAAAGTCAAGAACTTATCAATCTCTTTGCTTCAAGTGACACCTTTACTAATGACGTTAGAGTAAAAGACGTTTTTAGAAACAAAAAGCCTCAAATTATCAACGAAGAAAACTCAAGAGATGGTCATGTTATTAGAATCATAAATCCAATGATAGCAACTAACGATTGTTTAACATGTCACACCAACCAAAAAATTGGTGATGTTGTTGGTGTAATAGATCTTACATTCTCACTAAATGAAGCAGATTCAATTATTAAAAGCACAGTTTGGGAATTTACAGTTTTCGCATCATTCTTTCTATTTTTATCTTCTTTGATTATCTATTTCTTTATTAAAAAAGCTATTAATCCTGTAAATGATCTACAAGTTGGTTTAGACCACTTTTTTAAATATCTTCATGGTGATGTTAACGATGTAAAAACTATCAAAGTATCTTCTCACGATGAGATAGGTATGATGGCAGAAAGTATTAATGAGAATATGGTTGAGACTCAAGACAACATGGAAAAAGATACTCAATTTATTGGTGATGTTAAGAAACTTGTACAGCATATCCAAAAAGGTGATTTTGCAATCCAAGTTTCTGCAGAACCTAATACAGAATCACTTAAAGAGTTAAAAGTACTTATTAATGAAATGTCTTCATTTATTAAAGATGTTATTGGTGAAGATATGAATAAAGTAATGGCTCAGCTGAATCGATACGCAAAATATGATTACACAGATAAAATTCCTGATGCCAATGGTAAAGTTGAACTAGCACTAAATAATTTAGGTGATGTCATTGGTAGAATGCTTGCAGAGAATAAAAGACTAAGTATCGTTCTAAAAGGTTACTCAGATGAGTTAACAAGATTAGCAGAAGAGACAAAAGCATCTGCTGATAGTGGTAAACAACTGGCAAATAGTACAGGTACAGCAATGACTGATATTAACAACTCAACAACAGCAATTAAAGACTCAATTGAAGTAATTGATCAAATCGCTTTCCAAACAAATATTCTTTCACTAAATGCTGCAGTTGAAGCCGCAACTGCTGGAGAGGCTGGTAAGGGTTTTGCAGTTGTTGCACAAGAAGTAAGAAACCTAGCATCAAGAAGTTCAAAAGCTGCCAGTGAGATTAAGACTCTTGTTGAAAAAGCAAACCTAAAAACAAATGAAGGTAAAGTAACCTCTGATGATATGATTAAAGGATTTAATAACCTTGATTCTAAGATCTCTGAAACTAGAGTTATGATCCAAAATATTGCAGAATCCTCAAAAGAGCAGTTAAATATTATTAGTAAAATCAATGCTGGAGAAAGAATCTCTCAACAGACTAATATAAATAACAATACTTCAGAGGATCTTACAAAAAACCTGTAAAACTTTAAGAAGTTGGTAATTTAAACTTTTGAATTACCTCTTCTCCTTCTTTACTTATTGAATAAAAATATAATAGATCTTTTTTTACATTTCTCCCAGCTAAATACATAGCCGCCAAATTTGCCTGAGTTGCTGCAATTTTCATTACAAATGGTGCAGCGATTCCTCTAACATTATGTTTTTGAATATTGAAAACATCAAAATTAGATTTATTAAAGAAACAAACTTGTCCAGAAAAATCCTCAACACTTCCATATATCCAAGGAATTCCTAGAGATTTAGCATACTTGTCAATATTGGCTCTAGAGTGAAGATTATCGGTTCCATCAATAATTAAGTCAATATCTTTACGCTTTTTCTTTGCAAATTCTTCAAAAGAAATCGTAAATGCTTTAACTTTTACGCCTTTTTCTCTTGAAGTAATATATTTTTTTACTACTTTTGACTTGTATTTGTCAACATCATTTCTCTTAAAAATAATTTGCCTATGTATATTCGATTCAGAAACTCTGTCAAAATCTACCAGATAGATTTTTTTTAATCCTAAACCACTTAATGCAGATGATATAGAACTTCCAAGGCCACCACTTCCTATGATAGCAACTGTTTTCTTTCTAAGTTGTTTTTGAGTCTTTTCACCCCATAATTGAATTTGTCTGTGGAAATAATTATTCATGTTTCACCTTTTCGGTGAAAATTATACTACTTTTTAGTTGTAGATTTGTCGTAACTAGAATTTAGATCTTTAATTCCATAGAGTTTAAGAGGATAAAAAACCTCTAACTCTTTAGAATCAGTAGTAACAAACTTAATTGGAAACTCAATACTAATCAAGTTTTCATATTTATTAAGAGATAAAATAGTATCAAAAAAGTTTTTAGGCTGTAAAACACGACCTTGAACAGTTAACTCTGTTTGTGTGTAGTATTTACCATAAGGTTGTTTTTCTTTGTATTTAATCTGAGGATTTGTTAGATATTTTCCTGTAGTGACTTTAAAATTTAATTTATCAAAACCAGAGTTTAAACCTTCAATAATATCTTTATTATCAGCAGTTAGTTTTTTTAATTCTTCTACCCTATTCTTATGATATTCATTGGCTTGATAAAATTTCATCTTTCCATGACGATTAGTGATTTTACTAATTTTATACTCTTTCATCATAGGGATAATAAAACCCCAAATTGAGATTATGGTCATTAAAATTGAGATAAAAATAAAAAGAAGAGCTTTATTAAGATCTACACTATAAGCATTACTCTTTTTCATAAATACTCTCTTTTTCAGACTCATTTACTGACATAAACCTAAACCATCCATTATCCATAGGGAAAAAAGAAGTTTTAGTTGTTGTGAATATTGACTTAAGTGGCGGTAAAAGTAAATAGTTGTAAATCTCTTTAGAAGGGGTATACCCTCTTAGAATTAATTTATCTTTTTCAATAACAGCTTCATTTAAATATATTGAATCTGGAACTAAATCAAAAAGGCCTACAATACTTTCAGATACGATTTTATTTCTGTCACCAACCTTTTCACCTAATTCTTTTTGAGATTTTATAAATTCAATATTTAACTCAACTCTTTGGATTTGTTTCTCAATTTCAATACGTTCTTCTTCATAGTTTTTTGTAGAATAATCCACTGCTGCTTGCATAATTGCAAAGCCTGTTTGCATTAAAAAAAACACACCAAATATCAAAGTTGTAAAACCAATCCACAGCTGGGTATCAAGACGAACAAGTCTTTTATATCTAGGTCTAATTAAACTATATTTTAACATCGTCTAATTTAGCCTCCTCAATAGATAGTTCACACATAGTTTCACCAAGATCTACACTCATAACTTTAGGATCAACTAAAAAAATCTCTTTAATATGTTTTTTAAGTCCTACACTACATCTACAACTATCATAGATAAAACACTCTGTAATAAAATCACTACCATGATCTGGGCTTTTATAAAAATCATTAACAGATTTATCAATAAACTCAAAAAGCATAACTTCTTTTTGCATATCATCAGCATCTGTAGACTCACTAGTCCCATCTGGATTATCAGGATCAAAGTCTTCTAAACTTACATCATTGTCTTCTAAAGCAAAGTCATCTAATGAGTCATCAGAAAGATCTCCATCTAGATCATCTAAATCATCAAGACCACCATCATCTCCAAAATCTAAATCATCTAAATCGTCATCAGAGCCTTCCTCACTGATATCAAAATCACTGTCATCTTCAATAGCTAAATCATCACTCTCTTCATCTTCACTATCTATATCGTTTTCCAATTCCTGTCTTGATACATAGAGAAATTGGGCATTATAAATAAGTCTGTCTTCTTTATAAATTGCCAAAGAAGCTGATGTTCTTGTATTGAAAACGTACATGATTGCTTTTTCACTAGTATCGTGACTTCTAAGATGTTCAATTAAATTTGCCATTGGAAAGATATAGTCAACACCATAAATCCCTTTGAAACTCTCTTGAACCTTTTCAATTTCTGTGTGAGGTGCATAAAGGGTCCACTTGTCTTCTAAGCAAACTTTGGCAAGAGTATTAATATCGATTCCTCTTTGCACAATTGTCCCATCACTACAATCTTCTGTAAAACCTTGATTTATTGATTGTAAAACAGTAGAAACATACCCATATGCAACCTGTTTATAGATCTTAGCGAGATAATCACTCATAAGCTTAGGAACTTCCCCACCACTCATTACATCAAAAATTCTACTTTCAGAAAAAAGAACTTTTTTCCCTTTTACAATCTTAATATGAAGATGAAATTTTCTTTTCTCAATATAAATAGAGATATGTGCGATTTTTAAATACTGAACAAGGATTTTTTCAAATTTACTTTTTAAATTCATAGGCTATCATCCTTACAAAGAGGATGAGAATCAAGATAGTTTTTAAGCTTTAACGATGATGAAAGTTTTGTATAGATTTCTGTTGTTGATAGTGCACTGTGTCCCAATAACTCACTAACATCAGTTATTCTTGCTCCATCATTTAATAGATCTGTAGCAAAAGAATGTCTCAATTGGTGCGGTGTAACTTTCATACCTATTCTTTTAAAAATAATATTTACCTTATATCTTAATTGACTTTCGCTAAGCTGTTTCCCATCTTCTTCAAATAAAAAAACTCTATTATTTTTATCTTGAAGATAGTTTTCAATCTCTATCTGAAGTTCTTTAATTACAGGTATAGACCTAACCTTTGAGCCTTTTCCTAAAACTTCAACCCAATCTTTTTTAAAGCTTTCAGCCTTTAAGTCTACCACTTCTGATATCCTAAGACCTAAACTATAGATACTTAACAGCAAAATCCTTTCCAAAGATGTACATTGTTCTAAAGCTTCTTTAATATGAAAGGTTTTAACAGGCTTTGGAAGAGTTTTTGAACCTTTTATTTGAACATCATTTTTAATTTTTAAAATAACTCCACCCTCTTTTAACCAATCAAGATAGCTTCTTATAATACTTACTTTTTTACTAATTGTTTTTTTATTTTGATTGGAAATAGAGAGTCTATACTCCATAAGATCAACAAGTAAAGTCTCTCCACTTTTTTCTACAATAAGTTTGTCAACAGCAGAAGATAAAACCCCCTCATATGTTTGAACACTCTTTTCTGAAGAGCCTCGATATTTTTCTAAATAACGTAAAAAATCAGGAAGCTTTTCACTTACTAAGTTCATGGTGTAGCTTTTGAAACTGGTTATGATAGTATTTTGCTTTCTCTTTAAACTCATCGCTTATCATAGGATTTCTTTTCCCTAACTTTAGGTACTCCTCCAGAACAAGTTCTGCCATAAGTTTAATCTCATATCTATCAGCTTTTGTAACAACTTTTTGATTAGATATATCTTTTGTTCGATTAAGAAACTTTTCTGATTCATCAAAGAACTTGATCCATCTTTTTGATTCATGGGATTGGGTGATAACAGTAAAAGCCATTCTATTGTAGTTATCTTTTTCATAGGCAAGATTAGCTAGTTCGATTGCCTCATCATATTTTCCAATTTCATAAAGACTTTTAGCTTCATTTGCCAAAGCGTAAGAGCTATTTGTAGAAAAATAAAAAAAACCAAAAAGTATAAAAGCTATAGAACCAATAAGGATATAGACTTTATACCACACGTTCTACTCCAAGCTTTGAAGAGATCTTATTCTTTGCCTCTTCTTTTTCTAGATCTTTCACACTAAAAGGAGCACTGACTTCATAGACAATTTCACCAAAAGGTTTTGGAATTAAAAATCTATCCCAACTTTTTAGTTCCCAGTGTTTTGTAGCTTTTACTCTCATAGCAACTATAGGTGCACCAGTTTTATTAGAAAGTGCGACAATACCATCTGCAATAGAAAACCTAGGTCCTCTTGGACCATCAGGAGTGATTGCTATATCTTTTCCATTTTTGATCTCTTTAATGGCACTTAGAAAAACCCTTGCAGCACCACGGGAGCTGGAACCTCTAATATTTCCAACACCTGTATATTGAAAAAGCTTTCCAACCAATTCACCATCTTTATGTTCGCTAATCATTGCAATAAGATTTTTCTTTTTTCTAAGGTGGTGATAGATAAAAGGAATCATCAACATTTCCCCATGCCAAAGAGCCACTACAACTGGCTCTTCTGGGAAATCAGATTCTATTTTATAAGTTTTTTTATTTGTGTAGTAAAAGAGCAGAGCTAGTAAATAGCCAAGGATAGGAATAAGCTTGTGGGCTAATTTATCAAGTAATGATTTCACTTTCTAACATACCTCTTCCAGTTCCAGTTATCTTTACAGGAACAATCTTTCCTACTAAATTTGTATCTGTTTTTGCAATAACAGAATAGAAGTTTTCAGCTTTACCTGTGATAAAACCATCTCTAAACTCTTCAACTAATACAGCAAAAATCTTTCCAATCTGGGCTTCGTGATAGCCTTTTAATGAGGCTTTGTACTGGCATTGTAGTCTTTCTAGTCTTTTACTTCCAAGATCTGGATCAATCTGACCTTCCATAAACTCCGCAGCAGTAAGAGGTCTTGGAGAGAATTTAAAGCTAAAGATCTGCTCGAAGTTCACTTGATTCATAACATCTAAAGTATCTTCAAAATCCTCATCACTCTCCCCAGGAAAAGCAACGATAACATCTGTTCCAATAGTTGTTTTAGGATTCATATCTCTTAGTTTTAAAGCACGTTCGATAAACCACTCTTTTGTGTAACCTCTTTTCATTGCTTTTAGGATCTGTGTGGAACCACTTTGTAGTGGCATGTGCATATGTTTTGCGATTTTATCGTTATATGAAAATACCTCTAAAAACTTATCATCCATATGAAGAGGATGGGGAGAAGTAAATCTTACTCTTTCGACTCCACTAACTTCACTAACTTTTTGTAAAAGATCTGAAAAGTCAATCTTCTCATCAGAACTACTGAAGTTTTTTCCGTATCCATTGACATTTTGACCAAGAAGCATAATCTCTTTTGCTCCACCATCTACACTTCTTTTTACTTCATCTAAGATGATTTTAGAAGGAATGGAGATCTCTTTTCCTCTTGTTGCTGGAACAATACAGTAAGTACACTGTTTATCACATCCAATGGAGATATTGATAAGAGTTTTTAAAGGGTCACTTCTGTAGTTTTCAAAGTTATACTCTGTTTCATCATTTTCAATTGAGATTTCAACTGATTTTGGTTTTTCAATTACTTCTGTGATTTTAGAGACATTTCTAGCCCCTAGAACAAAGTCTACATAAGGTGCTTTTTTAATTATTTCTTTGCCAAGATGACTGGCAGTACAACCACAAACTCCTAATTTGGAACCTACTTTTTTCTTTTTGTTATACATTCCCAGTTCAGAGAAAAGCTTTGCTACAGGCTTCTCTCTAACGCTACAGGTGTTAATTAATATTAGATCTGCTTCTTCTACGTTTTCAGTAGTGTGGTATTCTTCTTTTTTAGAGAGCTCTGCAATAATATGTTCAGAATCTCTGACATTCATTGCACAGCCCATAGTTTCAATAAAGAGCTTTTTGATGAGTATTCCTATATATAGAACTGTATCTTAAAGCACATGTGCTTGATACATATACTCCTCTTCACTTAATCCATATCTTATCTCTCTAAAGTATACGTTATATCCTTCATCTTCAAATTTTTGAAGTGCTGCCATGATATCTTTGTGTGAATTTGACTTGTCAAAATAGAAAATTTCTTGTTCGTCGTTTTTTATTTGATCTAACATTTTTTTAACAGAAATTGTACCTGGTTTTTGTGATAATTCTACTCTTGCTAATTTTAAATCCATAATTTCAACCTTTTCTCTGCTTTTTAAATAAGGGCAAGATTATACATAAGTGTTCCTTAAAGTAAATTAAAGTAATATATCACCCATTTTTAAATATATATAAAGAGGATAATTTTTGGAAAGAATTTTAGATATTGTTGATTCACTGGCTCACCAAAGAGGTTTGAAAGGTGAAGAAGTAAGAGATGTTTTAAAAAAAGCAATGGTTGAAACTGCTAAATCAATCGTTGGTAGAGAGTTTAAATACGAAACAGAAATAGATGACGAAGAAAAAAAAGTAAATTTATTCCAAAAAATATTAGTTGTTGCAGACGATGATGAAAGATTAACGGATGAAGAAGAAGAGATTAGAGGAAGTGTAATCTCAATCAGCGAGGCTAAAGAAGAAGATGAAGATGCTGAAATCGGTGATGAATTAAGTTATGAAATCACTTTAGAAGAGTTTGGAAGAACTGCTTCTATGGCTCTTCATAATAACCTTGAAAGAGAACTACAAAACGTAACAGAATCAAACATTTTTGAAAAGTATAAAGAGAAAATCGGAAAGATTATCTCTGGAACAGTTACAAGAATTGATGGTAATGATAATACTTTCATCGAATTTGATGAAATTAGAGCGATGCTTCCTAAGAAAAGTAGAATCAAAGGTGAAAACTTCAGAGTTGGTGATACTGTAAAGTCAATTGTAAAAAGAGTACAAATGACAAGAAGAGACGGTATCCAAATCGAACTATCAAGAACAACTCCAAAGTTTTTAATTGAACTATTAAGACTTGAAGTTCCAGAAATTTCTGATGGAAGTGTAATCGTTGAAAAGGCAGCAAGAATCCCAGGACAAAGAGCAAAAGTTGCAATCTATACAACAAACGCTGATATTGACCCAGTTGGTGCAACAGTTGGTGTTAGAGGTGTGAGAATCAATGCTGTTAGTGATGAGCTTCAAGGTGAAAACATTGACATCATCAACTACACTCCAATCCCAGAACTATTTTTATCAAGAGCAATGTCTCCAGCAATCGTTGGAAGTGTTGTGTGTGAAGATGAAAAAGCAATCGTTACAATTGATAGCGAGCAAAAACCAAGAGCAATTGGAAAAAGTGGTATCAATATCAGACTTGCATCAATGCTAACAGGTTTTGAAATTGAACTAAATGAGATCACATCTAGTAATTCTTCAATTTCTACTGAAGGTGAAGGCTCAGAACAAAAAGAAGAAGAGAAAGAGATTAATACAGAAGCTCTTTCGTCTCTGTTTAAAGATTAATTTTCAAAATGAGGGTATTTATTTTCCAATAAATCCCTCACTTACTTTCCTTTAAAGCTTTTGCCGTTTTATCTATCTCAATAATAAAATCTTTTTCAACTTTTAACAACTCATCTTTTTTTGACTTTTATTTTCATAGCCGTTATAATTCTTCATTAAAGATTAAGGGACTTTTTTGCCAAAAATTTTTGAGTATTTAGGTATTACAATACTTTTTTATAGCAATGAACACGAGCCTGTTCATGTCCATGGTAAATATCAAAAATATGAATCAAAAGCAGAATTTGAAATTGTTGATGGAAAAGTTATAAATATTACTTACAAACCTGTAAAGGGAAGAAAACCTTTACCTCATAATGAACTTAAAGAGTTTAAAAAGCTAACAGAAGCCTTTAAATCTGAAATAGTTACAAAATGGATTGACTACTTTGTTTATCACAAAGAGATTAATTGTATTAAAATAGAAGGAAAAATAAAATGATAGATGAGATCTTTGTTGAAAAAGTAGATTATGTTAACGAATATACCCTATTAATACATTTTAGTGACACTACTTCTCAATCAATTAACTTTAAAAATTTTATCTTTTTATCAAAAAACCCACA
>JAOXRY010000130.1 GCA_025800305.1 Campylobacterales bacterium
AAATGAGTTCTTTACAAAAATAGAATTCGCTCCTAAAGAGGAAGATGAGGATCTATAAATGACTACAGATAGAGACAATCAGATTTTAGAGTTAATTTGTACTTTTGGCGGAAAGACTTACTTTGAGGTGTTAGAACAAACATTTTGGAACGGTAAATCTAATGCTATGCAGCAAGTTAGAAATAGAATAAATACATTAGTAAAAAAATACAAGTTACTACGACTTTATAATACTTCTCTTGCAACTCCTAGATCTGCTATTGTTTTGACTGATGCTGGAAAGCGGTATTGTGAAAATGAGCTGGGGCTCTCTGTCCCATCTTTTCATTTCTCAGCTACTACCGTTTATCACGGAATAATGGAGCAACTAACCTATTTTCACTTTCGACGGTTAAATAGGTCAGTTGAGAGAGTAATAGTAAAAGGGTGGTCTAAAAACCACAAACACACTCCCGACTTCTATTATACAAAAAGTGATGAGACTATCTATATTGAGGTGGAAAGGACTAAGAAAACAGCGGAAAGGTATCGCTCTATCTTCACAAAAATAAAACAGGATAGAGTTAAAAAAGTTGTCTATGTTTGTGAAAATATTAAAAAAGCCAGACAAATATCTTCCGTGATGGATGTTAGTTCTTCTCTCTATTTTGTTGCATTGGATGATCTAGTCCATGCTGAAAAAATTCCATATATTAAACAAAAGGACTTATAAAATGGCAAAAAAATATGCTATTGAGCAGATAAGCTTGTCTTCTGCTGAGATTATGAAATTAGCGGTTGGGTTTATCGTTTTTACTATCTTCCCTACTAGAGAAAGGGTACATGCTTTTAAAGTGAAGTTTTGGAATCCAATTGTCTTGGGTTTTGCTTTTAGAGCTTCGGGTGCTCTGCATGATATGTACCATGAGTATTTTTCTTTTCTAAAGAAGAAAAAAGATTTAGAGACTGAGGATGTTTTAGTTCCTAAGACTGAGAGCCTTGGAGCGATTACTACTGATTATAAGATGTTTAGAATCTTGTTTTATGTTGTTATTTTGACTGTTGTTACTACTGCTTTAATGTGGTTCTTTATTTCATTCGTTGGAGCTCTTTCAACTCTTGTCTATGGACTTTTTAGTTCATTTAATAAGGTTATTGCGACTCTGCCTTATGTTGCATTTTTTGGGTATTTCACTCTTCAATATCTTAAGTTAGCTGTATCTTTTTATTTAGAGACATTTCTTGGGATTACTAAGATTGACACGGTTGAGTTAGAGGAATTCGTTGAGAAGATTTTAGAGTATTCAGTTGTTAAATATAGATCTTTTGATGAGGAGATAGCAGTTGAAGCATACCAAGCAACTCTGGATTCTGTTGTTGTAAAGGCTGACAATGAGCAAT
>JAOXRY010000132.1 GCA_025800305.1 Campylobacterales bacterium
GATATGATGGGTGAAGATGAGGTAAAGATTGGCGATTATGTTCTTCTTCATATCGGTTTTGTTATGAATAAAATCGATGAAGAAGATGCACTTTTAAGTCTTGAAACCTATAAAGAGATCTTGGAAAAAATGGATGAAGAAGAGAGGCAAAAAGCTATCCAAGATGATGATGAGTGTCCCAATAGAGGGTAAAATGAATCCAAATGAAGAAAAAGTGACTATTCACGTGAGTCCTCTGCTGAAGAGTTCTTTTCTGGACTTGTTCAGGAAAGAAATAAAATGAAGCTAGAACTTAAAAACCTTTATGACGATTTTAGAGACGCTGATACAATAAAGGCTTTTGCCAAAATTATTAAAGAAGATGCTAAAAAGTTAGATAAACCAATTACAATTATGGAAGTTTGTGGAGGACACACCCATACGATTATGAAGTATGGAATCCCTCAGCTTCTTCCAGAAAATATTAAGTTCATCCATGGACCTGGCTGTCCTGTGTGTATTATGCCAAAAGAGAGAATTGATCATGGTTATATCCTAAGTCAGCAAGAAGATGTAATCTTGGTTACCTTAGGAGATATGATAAAAGTTCCAGGAAGTAATGGAAGCTTACAAGATGCAAGAAGCAAAGGGGCAGATGTCCGCTTTGTCTACTCTCCACTTGACTGTATAAAAATTGCCCAAGAAAACCCTACCAAAAAAATCATCTTCTTTGCCATTGGTTTTGAAACCACAACTCCTATGACAGCTTCTCTTTTAGATAGTGTAATCAAAAAGAATATCACTAATGTGTTTTTTCATATCAATCATGTAACTGTACCTGAGGTTATGAAGGAACTTATTGACAGTAGAGATGAACACGTAGATAGCTATAACCACACTATAGACTCTTTTTTAGGGCCTTCTCATGTAAGTGTGATAAGTGGTGGTAAAATATACGAAGAGTTTCCTAGAGATTACAAAAAGCCAGTAGTCATCGCAGGATTTGAACCTGTAGATGTTGTACAAGCCATAAGTATGATTGTTAAACAATTCATTGAAAATAGATGTGAACTGGAAAATCAATATCAAAGATTGGTGACAAGAGACGGAAATGTAAGGGCTCAAAATCTTATTAATAAGTATTTTGAGAAGGTAGATCTTTTCAAGTGGAGAGGTTTAGGGAATATCCCTAAAAGTGGCTTGAAATTAAGAAAAGATTTTGAAGAGTATGACGCTGAAGTTATTTACAAAGATGTTCTTCCATTAGAGGAGATTGAGGATCATAAGCTTTGTATTTGTGGAGATATCCTAAGGGGTATGGCAAATCCACCTGAGTGTACAATTTTTGGAACTGCCTGTAAGCCTAGCAGTCCTGTTGGAAGTTGTATGGTTAGTAGCGAAGGAGCGTGTGCTGCGTATTATAAGTATGGGAATTTAATTAATGCTAAAAAGTAGATTTACAAGAATTGGTTTTATTTTAGCAGCCTCAGGGAGTGCTGTTGGATTGGGAAACATTTGGAAGTTTCCTTATATTACAGGAGAGAATGGTGGAGGTGCCTTTGTTTTGGTTTATCTCTTAAGTGTGTTTTTTATCGGGATGTCAGTTTTTATTGCAGAGTCATTAATAGGGAAAAAAGCAAATTCAGACTCAGTCACAGCTTTTGAAACCCTTTCTTTAAAAAATGGACATAGATGGAAGTTTACAGGGCTCTCTTTTATCACTTCGTTGTTAATCCTCTCTTATTATCCTATTGTGTTAGGTTGGGTTATTCACTATATCTACCTCTCTTTAACTACACTACCTTCAACAGTTCAAGAAGCAGAAGGTGTTTTTTTAACTCTATTAAAAAAAGATTATACCTCTCAAGTTCTCTATTTCACAGTTGCTATGATTGTTGTTGGTTACACTATTGCACAAGGTGTAAAATCAGGAATTGAAAAATTCAATAAATTTTTAATGCCATCGTTGATTTTACTTTTAATTGGAATGCTTGTTTACTCTTTCTCTTTGGATGGTTTTTCTCAGGCATTTACTTTCTTGTTTTTGCCAAACTTTGAAAAGTTTAGTGGGGAATCTGTTATTATTGCTTTAGGTCATGCTTTTCTTACTCTTTCAATCGGTATGGCTATTATTCTTACATACTCTTCTTCTTTAAAAGAGGACAGTAATATTTTCCAGTCATCTGTAATTGTTGTAATTATGGATACTCTTATTGCTTTAGTCGCTGGACTAATTGTTTTCTCAATTCTTTTTACAAGTGGAGCACAACCATCACAAGGTCCAGGACTTGTTTTTATTACTCTTCCTGCAATTTTCTATGAGTTTGGAAGTTTTGGAAATGTAATCGCTATTTTATTTTTTGTGTCTTTACTATTTGCTGGTTTAACATCGTCAATTTCTGTACTAGAACCAACAGTAAAATTTTTAGAACATAGATGGAAAGTTACAAGAGCTAAAGCTTCTTACTATACGGTGTTTGCAATGTATCTATTTGGCATGTTGTCTCTATTTTCAAATATAACAGAGTTTAACGAAATGCTGATTTTTTGGGATAAGAAGTTCTTTGATTGGTTAGACTTTATTACATCGTCTATTATGCTTCCTCTTGGTGGACTTGGTGTTGCTATTTTTGTTGGTTACATCATGGATAAGGATGTAATTAAAGCTGAATTACTTCCACATATGGGAGTGAAACTTTATAATCTTTGGATGTTCACATTAAGATATGTAGTTCCAGTAAGTATTTTAGCAGTGATGTTTTATGAAGTAGGATAAAAAACTAGAAGCTGTAGAGGTGAAAATTTACAGCTTTCTCTTCAATTTTAAAAGGATATGAACTTGAACAAAAATATAACTCTAGCCATGGGAAATGGTGGAGAAGAGAATAATGAATTAATCGGAAAGATATTTTATAAAGCTTTTAAAAATGAGATCTTAGAAAAAAGTGAAGATGCAGCAATTATCGAAGATGGAAAGTTGGCATTTTCAACAGATAGTTTTACTGTTAGTCCTCTGTTTTTTAATGGTGCTGATATTGGAAAATTAGCAGTTTGTGGGACTTGCAATGATTTAGCGATGATGGGAGCTAAGCCTAAGTATTTAACTTGTAGTGTGATTATTGAAGAGGGATTTCCTACAAGAGATCTAGAGAAGATTGTTAGAAGTATGAAGAGTGAGCTAGAGATCAATGGTGCTATTGTTGTTAGTGGAGATACAAAGGTAGTACCAAAAGGAAGTGTTGATAAGATTTTTATCAATACAACAGGTGTTGGAGAGGTATTAAAAGAGGGGATTAGTTCTAATAATATCACTGAAAATGATGTGATTTTAGTAAACCGTGATATTGGTTGTCATGGTTCAACTATTTTTACAGCACGAGAGGGAATTGAGATAAGCTCAGATCTAAAAAGTGATTGTGCTTCGCTTTTTCCAACTGTAAAAAAGCTTATTGATGAAGGTGTGAAAATCACAGCTTTAAGAGATGCTACTAGAGGTGGAGTTAGTGCTGTTTTAAATGAATGGGCAAAGCAGTCTAATATCTGTGTTGAAGTTGATGAAGCTAGTGTTCCTGTAAGTGATGAGGTCAATGGTGTTTGTGAAATTCTTGGATTTGAAGCGATGGCTTTGGCAAATGAAGGAACCTTTGTTTTGGCTATTGCTAAAGAAGACGAAGAGAGAGCCTTAGGGATCTTAAAAGAATTTAATTCTAATGCTGCAACCATTGGAAAAGTAACAGATAGACACCTTGAAAAAGTTATTCTAAATAGTAGCTGGGGAACTAGCAGGTTCTTAGAAACTCCAACAGGAGAGCTTCTTCCTAGAATCTGTTAGTTAGAGTTTAGATCTTGAGAATACTTCTTATTGTTTCATCTTTTAACTCTTTGAGTCAAAAGGTTTTTTGCTATCTTCAAGATCTAAATCATATAGTTTCTGTTCAGTTTCCAACCTCTGATGAAGAGATGATAAAAGAGGTTAAGAGATTCTCTCCTGATCTAGTTCTTTGTCCTTATCTCAAACAGTTTATTCCTAAAGAGATTTTCTTAAAAGTCCCAACTTTTATTATTCATCCGGGAATTAGAGGAGATAGAGGATATCAATCTTTGGACAATGCAATAAAACAAGATCTTAAAACTTGGGGAGTTGTGATTTTAAAAGCCAATGAAGAAGTTGATGGAGGAGATATTTATGGAGAGGAAACATTTGTATTAAGAGATACTTTTAAAGCTTCTATCTATCGTAATGAGGTCTCTTCTGCTTCTTTAAAAGCTATTGATACTCTTTTTAAAAACTTAGAAGATGAAAGTTTTGAGCCTTTGCCTCAGATCTTAAATCCTATCTCCAAAGTTATTACCCAAGAAGCCAGAGCTATAAATTGGGAAAAAGATATTACAGAAGAGATAATTAAGAAGATCTACTATAGTGACAGTTTTCCAGGGGTAAAAGATGAGTTTTTTGGAATCACTTGCTATCTTTTTGGAGCTTGGAGAGAATCTGATCTAAAAGGACAGCCTAAAGAGATAGTTGCAAAAAGAGATGGAGCTATCTGTGTGGGAACAGTTGATGGAGCTATCTGGATTAGTCATCTAAAAGAGGAGGGAAGATTTAAACTTCCTGCAACATATGTTTTAAAAGAGAAGATACAAGGGGTAAAAGAGATTAGAAATCCTCTTATCTTGGATTTAGAAAAAGAGACTTTCCATGAGATTAGATCCCAAAGTATAGGTGAGATTGGTTATCTCTATTTCAATTTTCATAATGGAGCTATGACTAGTGACCAATGTATCCGTTTGAAATATGCCTTTAAACACCTTAGTGAGAGCTGTAAAGTCATTGTTTTAATGGGAGGAGAAGATTTCTTTTCCAATGGAATCCATCTTAATATCTTAGAAGATAGTAAGAAACAAGGAGAAGATGGATGGAGTAATATCAACTCGATGAACGACTTGGTTAAATCTATTCTCTTTGCTGAAAATGTATTAACTATTGCTTCTTTTGGAGCAAATGCTGGAGCTGGAGGGGTTTTTCTA
>JAOXRY010000147.1 GCA_025800305.1 Campylobacterales bacterium
TTGTAAAAGTTGATATAGATAAAAAAACTATAGAGACTAAAAACTGTTTTGAAATACTAGAAAACTCTTAGAAGCTTTCTAATACTTACATCTTTTATTGTACTCTTCATTTGTGAAGTCAACAAGATAGGATTCTGTAAATCCATTTTCTAAGAGATTGTTAAATATTTTTGTTCTCTCTTTTTCTGATTCGTATGGTCCATAATAGATCTCAATTCTATTTTTTAAATCTCTACATAAAGAAACATTTTTATCGATAGTTAATACTTTATCTAAATATGTTTTATATAAATCTCCTTTAATAGTAGCTACATTTATAAATGATAAAAACTGTTTTGATGTATCTATGATATTTTCTTCTTTTTCTTCTATCATTACTTCTTCTTTTTCATCACTTATTACTGGTTCTTGTTCAATTATTGGCTCAGCTTCTTTTTCTAATAATGCTTTTTGATTTTCTAAGTCCATTAAGAATTTTTTCTTTTGTTCCTCAAATTCAGCTTTTAATTCATCTTGCATTTCAAGAAGTGCTTTTTGTTCTTTAATAAGTCTTTCTTCTTGTTCTTTGAGAAGTCTTTTTTCTTCTTCTAGTTTTGCTAATCTTTTTTCTTCTTTTCTTTTCTTCTCTTCAAGTGCTTTTTGCTTAGCTTCTTTCTTTTTTCTTTCTTCTTCTTTTAATTTTTTTTCTTCTGCTTCAAGCTCTTCTTTGTTCATTATCTCTTTTTTTGTAAGAAGAGTAAGTTTTTTATTTAACTTTTCTTTATTTATATTATTTTCATCAAAAATGAGTTTTGCTTCAGATTTTTTTTCTATCTCTACTTGTTTAGGTTCAATTGGTTCAGGATCAAAAAAGCCTGTAAAGAATAGAACTGTACCAAGGGAAAGAATAAGGAAAAGAAATGTGACAATTGCAATTAAAATTTTATAAATTTTAGGTTGCTTTTTTTGTACAGGAATTGCTTCTTCTTTGACTTGACTAGAATCATTTGATAGTTCGTTTTCATCATCTTTGTCTTCATTCTCTATGACTTCTTTTGTTGTATCATCATTTTTAGTTTCAGTTTCAGTTGTTTTAGGTGATTCATTAGTAGGTTGTAGGTCATCAAAGTTATCATCATCTTTTATAGTTAATTCTTCTAATGCTTCTTCTTCTGTAAGATTAGTATTGGATGCTTCTAATCCAATTTCGTTTATTATTTCTTCATCAGTTTTTTCATCCATATTCTACTCTTCTTTATTTTGTTTTCTTTTTTCTCTCTGCTTTTGAAGAATTTTTTCTTTATTTTTTTTGTAATACTCTTTTCTGTAAGCTTTTAATTCTTCTTTTTTCTTCTCTCTGTATGCTTTATCGTATTCTAATCTTTTTTCTCTATTCTCTTTATAATAGTTTTGTTTTTTCTCTTTGTACTCTTCCATTTTATTTAGAATTTGTTCTTTTCTATCATCAATATGAGCTTTTTGTTTTTTTGCAATAATTTTTATGTTTTTTTCAAAGTTTTCACTATTTAACTCTTTAGAGTAGTCAATAGCCTTATAATCTTTATATTTTCTTTGTTGATTTTTTTGTTTACTTTTTAGATAATACTCTTTTTTTTTCTTTTTATGTTTTGCAAAATTCTCTTCACGAAGTTTTTTTAACTCTTCTAAGTTCATAGGCATTATTTATGTGTTACTTCTCTCTTATTGCTTTAATTGGTTTACAATAGCTAGCATATCATCAGAAGTTGTAATTGCCTTAGAATTTGCTTCATAAGCTCTTTGAGCAGTAATCAAATCTACCATTTCATTTACTAGTTTAACATTTGAAAGTTCAACCATCCCCTGTCTTAAAGAACCAAATTGCTCTTCTGTTGGATTACCTAAAATTGCATCACCTGATGCTTCACTTACCATAAATAAAGATTCACCTTGTGGAGTAAGTCCTGCTGGATTTATAAAATCAGCTATTTGTATTTGTCCAAGGTTAGTGATATCTCCACTTGTAGGATCTTCAGCTGTTACTGTTCCATCATTTGCTATAGTTAGGTTTATTAAGTTTTCAGGAACTGTGATTTGAGGTTCAAGGGTGTAGCCATTTCCATTTACTATATTTCCTTCAGAATCTAGTTTGAAAGCACCATTTCTAGTGTATGCAGTCTCTCCACTTGGTAGTGTTATTTGAAAGAAACCATTTCCTTCTATAGCTATATCTAAAGGATTTGAAGTTGATTTAAGATCACCTTCTAGGAAACTTTTTTGAATACCTGAAATTCTAACCCCAAGTCCAACATCAATACCTGTAGGATTAGTAGTTGTTTCAGAAGTTTGTCCGGCAGTATAATTTAGACTTTCATACATCAAATCTTGGAATTCTGCTCTATCTAACTTAAATCCCACGGTGTTAACGTTTGAAATATTATTTGATGTTACATCAATTTGATGTTGCATTGAATT
>JAOXRY010000153.1 GCA_025800305.1 Campylobacterales bacterium
TGGCAATAAGTTCTCCCATAGCAGCATGTTTGGATTGTTGAAGGATGAGAGCATCTTTTTTTCTTAACTCTTTTACTTGCTTATTTACTTGTGATTTTAGTTTTTGGTTAATATACAAAATGACCAAAATCAATACAAAAATAAAAATTCCAACCTTCCAAAATAGTGAATAATCAAATTCTTTTTCAACACGTAAAGCCATCCACTTATCTTTTATTCTATCTTTTTCGTTAGAGGTAATAGAGTCAAGAGACTTTTGTAAAATCGAAAGAAGAACAGGTTCACTTTTGTGACAAGCAATATTAAGGGATGTTTCATCAATTTTTCCTGCAATTTTTAGATTTTTATTAGCAAGCTGTGCTATTCTAAGACTAAGGGTTGGTAAAAACTCTATAAGACCGTCTAGCTTATTATTAGCAACCATCTCTAACGCAACTGTTGGATCTTCAAGTTCAATTAAATTGATATTTGGATGTTTTTCATTAATATGTTCAATAAATGAGGACCTTTTTAAAATCCCAATTTTTAGATTTGCAATATCTTCTACTCCATCAATATAAATAGCTTCTAGCTTATTTACAAGAACCTCTGGAAGATCAAGATAAGAGGTTGTAAAAAGCATATATTTTTTCCGTGCTGGAGAAGGGGTGAGGGCGAATATCATATTACACTCTTTTCTTTCAAGCCTTTTTAAGGTTTGAGACCACTCTGTTGTTTTTAGTGGAGAGAACTCTAACCCTGATTTTTGGCTAATTAGATCCAATATGTCTTTTGTCATACCATCGTGAATGCCGTTTTGATTTTGAAATTCAATTGGCTTGTATATTGGATCAAAGCAGTAGGTGATTTTTGGATTGTTTTTGATATATTTTTCTTCGTCTTCAGTTAAAGCTATTTTTGAAGTTTTATTCTGTTCTTTCTCTTGTCCAAACCATTTTGATTGGAGTTCTTGAACTTCAGAAGCTGTTACTGAGGATATCGCTTTTTGAACTATTGTTGCAAGTATAGGTTCAGATTTTTGTATACCTACAAAAAGATCATTTAGTCCTGTGTTATTGTCATTCCAGTATCCCTGAACTTTCAAATTATTAAATCCAGCTTTTCTTATCATGTAGTTAAGAACATTTCCATAACCTATAGTAAAATCTGCAACTCCTTGATTTACCGCATCTAATGCAGCTTCTATATTTTCTACTTCAATAACTGACAGTTGGTCTATCTTTTTAAATACCTCTGTCTGTTCCCATCCCTTGGGAGAAGCCACTTTACTTCCATAAAGTTCCTCAATTTTTTCTACAGAAGAAAAGTTTTTTCGTGTAACAAATCGTGTAGTGTCTCTTATGATTTTTGTAGAAAAGTTACCACACTCTTTGACTCTTTGAGATCTGTCTGTTGAATGAAGTAGTTGTATCTCTCCTTGGCAGAAAAGCTCTACTAACTCTTCCCATGTATAGCCATTGATAAATTCAAACTTGACTCCCATTTTCTTTGAAAGTAGTTCCATGTAATCAATGGAGTATCC
>JAOXRY010000154.1 GCA_025800305.1 Campylobacterales bacterium
TAAAATCTAATATCTTGGATAACATTGAGAAAGCCTGAACCCATCGACTTTGGGAAACAAAGCGTATACTGCAAACGCGAAAAAACAACTGATGCACTGAAATTAGTTGTTTCCTACTTGTCAGTAATTAAAATGCTGTAAACATTCATCACTTTTAGCAGAAAAGACTGAAGAAACGTATTTACAATTAAAATGTTATTTTTTTTATTAATGGTCGATTGTTTTGTGTCCAAAAACCTGTACATAGTTTATCCCTAGTCAATTACAATCTGCTACATACAAAGAGAAATACGGTCAAAAAACGGTATCAATAAAATCCAAAGATAACAACCACATTCTCAAGTACTTTCTATGTACTCCGCTTTCTTAAACTTGGTGTCCTGTGGTATAAAAGGCCCATCTATAAAGCCACAGGGCTTCTTGTTTTGTTGAAGAAAGATTTATAAATTAGTTTTACTTTTTGCGCGGCGACAAGTATTTCATTTTCTGTGATTAGCTATAGAGAGTTGAACTGAGTTCTGTTCCTCGAGTTCTTGTAGTATGCTTTTACGGTCTGCTGTGTAAGTTTAAAAAGTTTCCAAACGTGTTTCCGGTTATCCATATTTTTTGTAGCTTCCCCTAATTGGAATGCTTTTGAGTTGTAGTATTCAGCTGCTCTCTTTTAGCACAATAAAACTTTTTGTGGTCTCTTACAACATTATGATATCTCTCTCTCGTAAAGTGACATTTAAAGGATCTCTATTAAAACATAAATGAACTGATCTAATAACTTGCCA
>JAOXRY010000157.1 GCA_025800305.1 Campylobacterales bacterium
ATTCTTACAGCAGAGTCAGTTGTATTAACAGACTGTCCACCATTACCACTTGCTCTAAAAACATCAATTCTAAGATCACTTGGGTTGATATCAACTTCAACATCATCAACCTCTGCCATAACAGCAACAGTTACAGCTGAAGTGTGAACTCTTCCTTGTGACTCTGTTTGGGGTACTCTTTGAACCCTGTGAGTTCCGCCCTCATATTTCAGCCTTGAAAATGCACCTTCACCTTTAATTAAAGCGATAATTTCTCTATATCCACCAACGTCATTTTCGTTACTAGACATAAGCTCTACTTTCCATCCTTGAAGTTCCGCATATCTTGTATAAGCACGGAATAGATCTCCAGTAAAGATACCAGCTTCATCACCACCTGTCCCTGCTCTAATCTCAACGATAATATTTCTAGAATCGTTTGGATCTTTAGGAATCATAAGAAGTTTAATATCTTCTTCTAGCTGTGGTTTAGCTACTTCAAGTTCTTTTAATTCTTCCTTTGCAAGTTCTCCCAGTTCAGGATCACTTAAGAGAGATTTATTTTCCTCTATAGAATCTACTGTATTAATATATTCTTTCGCTTTTTCAACTAAGTCTTTAATTCCTGCTTGTTCTTTTGATAAGTCTGTAAGTTTTTTTACATCAGCAGCTACAGCAGGATCTGAAAGAAGAGTATTAATCTCTTCAAATCTATCTATAAATGGAATCAATCTCTCTTTTAGCAATTGGTTGCCTTACGCTTCGATTTTTTTAACGAAAGCAGATAGTCTACTAACTTTTCTTGAAACAGTTTGCTTCTTCATGATACCTTTTGTTACCATTTTGTGTAGGTATTTGTTAGCTTCTTTGAACGCCGCTTGTGCTTCGTCTTTGCTTGTTGCATTAGTTACAGCTTTTACTACGTTTTTGATTCTTGTTCTGTAGTATCTGTTTCTCTCAGTTTTTACTTTTGTTTGTCTAATTCTCTTTAGTGCAGATTTATGATTTGCCACTGTTTATTCCTTTATTTGGTAAAATTTTGTCGAAGTATAGTGTTTTTACCTTAAACCAATATTAATTTTATTTTATTTTAAGATTACAGAAAGAGGAATATGAACTTTTATAGTGCGGTTTGTGAAGCCTTAAGGGCTGAAAGCTACCAAGAAAAAACTGAAAAAACTTTAGAAATTGAAAAGAACTTTTTAGATAATAAGTATGATTTTACCGAAACCTCCCCTCCTCTAACCTTTGAAAAACCATCTTACGAAGTTTTTCTAAATCCAGTTCCACCAAAAAAGATCCCAAAAGCAAAAGATCTCCAAAATGATAAAGGAATGGGAGAGTTCCTCCACTCTATCGTTCACATCGAATACTGTGCAATAGATCTTGCCTTAGATGCTTGTTATAGGTTTAGAAACATGCCACATGAGTTTTATAAAGACTGGATAGAAGTCGCAAGAGAAGAAGTAGAACACTTTACAGATCTAAGAATCGCGTTGGAAGAATGTGGATATAAATACGGAGATCTCCCTGTTCACAACTATTTATGGGAAGCAACACTAAAAACTCCAGATCTACTAGAAAGAATGGCATTCATCCCAAGAAACCTAGAAGCAAACGGCTTAGACGTAAACACAAAAGTAAGAACAAGAGTGGAAAACTCCAACCATAAACTAACGCAAAAGATCTTAAAAGCTCTAGACATCATCTTAAGAGATGAAATTGACCACGTAAGAAAAGGTGATGTTTGGTTTAAATACGCTTGTAAGAAAAAGGGAAAAGATCCTAAATGTTACTTTGAGATTATTGAATCACTGCTTCCTAACTCTTCAAGTGCTAGAGAGATAAATATTGAGGCTAGAAAGAAAGCAGGATTTACATGTGATGAGCTTTCGGTTTTATCAACAAAAAAACCGTGTTAATGACATTTTAAATCTAAGAATTGATAAACTTGTTCTGCTACTTTAATCTGGTGTTTATCTGTTCTTTCTTTTAAGTCATATTCTTCTACACCAAAATTTTGTTCTATCAGCTTTTTAGTCACATCATCGATCTTAGAATTTTTTTCATTTCTTGGTCTACATGCTAAAACAACATAATATTTCTCTTTACATTTTTCCATCAATTCATCTAAGTCTATTCCTGATTCTTCTAGACTCTGCGATCTAATGTAACCTCTTTTATTACAAAATAAATATGCACTCTGTTTCATGTTTAGTAGTGGCTTTAAAAATTTATTGATTGTTGTACTTTTTCCTTGGTCTTGACTTCCCATTATGATGGCAGCTTTTTTACTCATAAAAAATCCTTTTAATAAACTAAATTATAAAATATTTTTATTTAATAATGATACTTACACTGAGCCACCCAAAGCACATCCCCTTGAATCTTATAAACCAGTCGATGCTCTCTGGTAATCCTCCTAGACCAATATCCACTCCAGTTATATTTCAAAAGCTCAGGCTCCCCTATTCCTTCCAATGAATTTTTTTCTATCTCTTTAATAAGTCGATTGATTTTCTTTAAGATCTGTATATCGTTTTGTTGCCAGTAAAGATAATCTTCCCAAGCTTTGTCGGCAAACTTTTTAATCAATTAGATTTCTTTGTTTTCCGTTTCTATTTTCAAGTTGTTCAATGGCACTATTTAATCTATTTGCATTATTTGAGCTTTACATAAGGTAAGCTGTCTCTTCGTAGGATTTGAAATCATTTAAAGAGATCATAACTACAGGCTCTTTGTTTTGTCTTGTGATAATTATTGGAGAGTGGTCTTCTGTTACTTTATCCATTACAGAGGCAAGTTTTTCTCTACTTTCACTCATTGTTATTGTTTCCATAAAAGCCTACCTTTAGTAAATATGTACATATTATAGGTAGTGTCAATCTTACTTTCAGAATTTTTCCGTAAAATGTCATTTTTAATAAAGGAATATCATGAAATTTTCATTAATTACACTTATTGGGACTTTACTAGTGTTAACAAGCTGTGTTCAAAAGCCTCCATTGACAAGCTTTAATAGTGGTAATTTAAGAGATGATGCTATGAAAAATATTGGAATTATTCCTTTTAAAAATGATCAAGTTTCCCAATCAGAACAAATTATCCAAGGACTTTCTCAAGAAAAGAGATTTTTTAATGTCGTAAATACTGAAAAGTTAGCAAAAATCATAATGGAGAAAAACCTTAACGAACCAGAGGTTATAAATCTTATTTCTAATAGCACTGACTTAGATATTAAAAAAATAGAAGCTATCCTTTCAGGAAGTATCATCTCTTTAGAAAAGTCAGAAAATGATCACCACCTTATTAAAACAGATTATAAGAGTTGTTTAAACTACGAAACAATCAAAAATGGAAAGAAAACTTGTTCAAAATATAAAACATATAAAGTTAGCTGTAAAAAATTCAAATATGAGATTAAAACCAATATAAAAATCACAAAAGTAAGTGATGATAGTCTTATTTATGGAAAAACATATCAAGCTTTTTCATCAAATACCCACTGTGAAAATGATAATAAGCCCCTACCTTCTTCAAATGAAAGCTATATTAAATTAGCAAAAATAGTCAGTGAAAAACTAATAAATGATATAGCACCTTCTTACGTCTACTTTGAGGCTGAACCGTTGGCTAAACCAATCGTAAAGAATAATGCCAATCAAGAAAAAATCCTTAAAAAAATATTAAGAAAGCCAGATATCCCATACACCGATATTCAAACAAAAACCTTTAAGAATACTTTGGAACTTCTGGATAAAAATAGAGTCCTAGAAGCCAATCAATTTTTAGGTGTTTTAAATCTTTCACTAAAGGGACAAAGTTCTGTTGTACTTTATAACTTGGCATTAACAGAAGAACTACTTGGAGATGTTAAAAAAGCACACCAACTTTTTCAAAAGGTAGAAGCTATCCAAAAAACAAAGGGTAACTTAAAAAAGCAAAATAAAAAAGATAACCAGAAAACCAACTAAATTTTAGTTTTTAGCATTGCTCTAGCTAAAGCTTCTGTAGCCTTGGCTAGTTTTCCTTGAAGAACTTGATACTCTTGCTTTACTCCAACCACACTTTCTATAATTGAAAGAGATTTTGTATTGATAGAATCAATTTTATCTTTTGTTTCAATCATCTTAATATTAATACTATCAATATGTTTAAAGGCTTTATCTCTTAACGCGACACTCTCTTCTTCTTTATCAATCAACTCTTTAAGTTCTTTTTTTATCTCTTCAATTTTTACAGGAAGAATTGGATCTTTACTATTGGTTTTCCCTTTGACTTGAAGTTCTTGGAACTCTTTTCTTAAGTTTTTCAGCTCTTTTGAAATTTTTTCTGTATCAAGCCTTTTTTCCCTGTAGATATTTTCCAAATACTCTTTATCTTTGGCAAAAGTCTTTATTTTTTTTGAGGCTTCTGATAGAACATCTTTTGCTTTTTTATTCTCTTCTTCTTTTTTTAATAACTGTTGTTTTTTGCTTTCAACTTGGGAAACTAAACTATAAATTGCATTAAAAGTATAGTTTTCTTCATCTATCACAATAGGATACTTTAAGACCTTCTTACCTCCATGAACAAACTCCACTCCGTCATAAAAAGAAACAAAGGTTTTATAGTCTTCCTCTTTTTCAGCTAATTTTTCTAAAACATATTCAGCGATTTTGTAAAGACCTTGATTGATATGGGTTCTTAAAATATAATTTGTGAAAGGAAGGTGCAACTCTTCACATTCAATATGTTTTTTAAAAACACTTAAAATGCTCTTTTGGAAAAATGGTAAGAGGTTTTTATGAAAAGTAATATTATCAATCTTGTTTGGAGAAAGATACTTAACAAACATATTTTTTGCAATATTTCCAACAATAACGCCACAATCAATTTCAGGAAATTTTTCTTGGAATTTTGCCATTTCATGGGCGGGAATCCCTTCAAATCTTTTCTCTGAAGTCACATCTTCTTTTTCCAGATAGTATCTAACAAAAAGTTTATCATTGACAATAAAAATCGCATCTTTCTCTTTTAGATCTAGGTTATTTCTAATGTAACCTTTTACCAATTCTATTCTTCTATTTTTATCTTCTGTTTTGTCATTAATATAAGCAAAAATCTTCTCAGTTTGGCTTCCATCAAGATAAAAGAGATTTGTTTTTTTGGGGATACTTTTTAATCCTTCTTTAATATTTCCCGTATGTTTTGCAATAAATTCAACAAATATATTATCTAACTTATTGACTATCTCTTTTTGGAAGATAACCTCATCTGTTTTTTCGATTATGGTGACTTCCACACCCTTAACAGCATAAAAATCTTTTACTACCTCATCTAAAACCTCTTTGGGATATCTTTGTTGTTGATACAATCTAGAGCTAATTGCATACTCAAATTCACCAATAGTATCAACCCTATTAAAGTACTCCCAAAGCTTCATAAAGATAGCTACTTTTTCTCTATTTTGAAACTCACTCATTAGATAATTTCTTTGATTTTACGGATAAAGGTTTTTTCATCTTTATTTTTAAACATAAAGTTTTTAATTCCTGCTTTCCCCGCTCTAATGATATCTTCATACTGAGGATCTTCAAAACGAACTAAGATCCCAACGTCTCTTTTAGCAGTTGCAAACTGCTTCCAAAACTCCTCTATAACATCTAAAAAATTTCTATCTACCAAATCATCATCTATAATTAATAGATGAAATGGTTCTCTTGTGTATTGAACATTTACTTTTTCAGAATCTGTAGTAGCTTTGACTATGTAATCTTTATCAATTTGTTCAACATTGAATTTGGTTGCTGCTATTTCATCTGAATTTCTTCCAACAATAAATATATATCTTGTACTATTCTTTTCTAAATACTTGTAGAGAGTTTGAAGCTCTTGAAATTCTGTATTTTTTGTTTTTTCATCGATATTTTTAAGAAAATATTTTAAATAAGTCTTACTACTAAAACTTCCTTCTATTTTAGAATTAGCAAAAAACTTTCTTATAGCAATAGACTCTCTAGCCTCTTCCCAAAGAATTTGATCAAATGTATAAGAAAGTCCGTTAAGAACAATAATAATATCGTCTTTGATTGTTTTTAAGTTTTCATCAAAGCCAATTTTAAATTTAGCCAGATTGGTCTCTTTATACTCTTTTATGATAACAGTAGATTCAGCTAACTTTGCTTTTAATTCATTATTATCTTGAATTGTATCTGTGTATGAGGAATTAAGTTTTTTAAAAAGTGCCTCTTTTTTTTCATACTCAGGAGTTCCTTTTTCTAAAAGTTCTAACTCATTTTTTAAGATCTCCAAATCATTTCCAAGAGCCTTTACTCTTCCTTCGTACATTCCAGAGACTTTTTTAGATCTTACTATATCTTTTTCTATTTTTTTAAAACTAATCTGTTTAGATAAAAATACAATGTCAAAAACCTCTTCTATAGGCTTTTTAATAAACCTATCAAGAGCTTCATAGTTTTTTTCTACATTTTTTAACTTATGATAAGGATCTGTTACTCTACCTCTACCAATAGAAAGATCCATTTCTGTGAGATTATTGTACGCTGTTAATAAAAATCGTTTAATAAGGAGATAGTCAACTTTATTTCTTTGTTGTGCATAGATCTGATGTCTCTCTACAACATCTTGATAGCGGCTTAAAAAGCTTTTAACACTCTCTTCTAAACTGATATCTATTGGTATTTGCTTTTGTTCTGATGATAAAAGAGAGTCTATAGAATTTATAAAATTTTTAGATTTTTCAGGCAACTTTTATTTCCTGTAAAAGGTTTTATACAATTATATCATTTTTTTATTTTTGATAAAGATTATTAAAATGATTTTTCAATTTCTTCAATTATTCCTTGAGAATCTAAGCCATTTAAAAAACCATAACAAATAGCTCCACCAGCACCGACACCCTCTTTAGCCTCACCTTGGTCATAAAGCTTTAAAGGAGGAACATTAGTTTTGAAAAAAGAAAAATCACTATAAAAGCAATTAGGAGTAAAGTCTAGCTGTTCTAAGATCTTTTTAATATCAGAGTTTCTATCTTCTACAACCCATTTTGTCGTAAATAGCCCAATATTCTCTTCATTGAAATCACTCCCTAAAGAGTTAGCAACTAAAAGTGCTGAAGCCATCTGGGTTCCTCCTGCTAAAACTACTTTTTTATTCTTACTTGCTGTCGTTATAAATCCAGCAACAAAAAGAAGCATATTATCACTGACTGAATCTAGCTTTTTAAAAATATCTTCTTCATCTTTTATAAGATCTAATGCTTGGTTAATTGTCTTATCTTTTATATCAGTTGGTACATTTTTAAATGAAGAGGAGAATAGTCCTTCTGTTTTATAACCTAAAGCTTTTGTTACAGCTTTTGCTGTTGTTGTTCCCGCAGGAGTGCTTTCTGCCATGATAATATAGTCACTATCTGTTTCATAATTACTTCCAAACTCTAGGCCTTTCTCATAGATCTTTTTACTGTCTATTCCCGCTCCTATATCAATAGAAGAAGATGGTTTAATATTAAAACTATAAAGTTTATGGTTTTCAATCTTTGGTATAACTTTTAATCCTAAATCTAAGACTTCCAATGAATGAAAGGGTATTAATTGGTGAATTGCTCTTGTGATAAGAGCTGGTGTTGGAACACCTTTTGGTGTTTCTGCTATATCTTCCATAGAATAGACTCTTCCTGTACAAACAAACTCACTATCAAGAGTCGGTGTTAAATGAATCATTCCAGGAATTCCAGCTTGAGTGATTCCTTCAATATTACAAGTTTCAGTTACAGAGTTCCCCAATAAAAAACTGGCACTTTTATTTTCAAGTTCTTCTATAAATTTTTCATTTCCGATAATTTTTTTAATCAAGATAATCCTTTTACAAAATCAATAAAAAGAGTCATGTAACCCTCTACTCTCTTTTTTTTGCCTTTTATAATTTGTTCTGTTTTAAAGTTAAGATCTTCAAAAGTATAGATCTCTCCTGTCTCTTCTATCACCTCTGTGTCCATACCCTTTTTAGGTCTCATATAAACTTTTGTTGGCGGACTATCTGGGGATACTAAAGGAATTATCTCCAACTTTGAATCACCCAAACAAAGAGGTTTTTTAACCTGTGAAGAAGCATAAGAAAACGATGTTACACCAGCGATCACTTCACAGTTATCAGCGATTTTTTTATCTCTCCTTTCAATTATTTCAAGAAGATAATAGACAGTGCTATAAACCCCAGCGTCTCCTAAAGTCACAAAAGATACAACTTTATTCTTTTCAAACTGCTCCATTATCACATCAACTTGACGCTCCCAGTCGTTGTTTTTAAACTTCATAGGAGTATAAACAGGAATCAAAGGCTTGGTAAATTGAAATTCTTTCATAAGATCTTTTACAATTTCATAAGTCAAGGATTTTTCAAAACTCCCCTCTTTATCTTTTGTGGGAATACAGATAACATCACTCTTTTCCAATGCTTTTAAAGCTTTAATTGTGGCTAACTCGTAATCTCCTGCTCCAAGAGATACCATAAATAGCTTTGAAACCTGACACTCTTTCATTATCTCTTTCCAATCTCTATTAAAATTTTTCTCTACATAACTTTGACTGTGGGGAATATCACAATTCATACAGTCAATATCTTTTATAGCACAACTAATCTCCTTCTTATAAAACCTAAAATTAGGACATCCACACATATAGCAGTTTAGATCTTTAGTGTCATGACAGGGCTGGTTTTTTCCATACAAAGGACAAAAGTCTGATTCCTTTTCTTTCATATTAGAAAAAGAAAAATAATCGATTATCTCTTTTTCACTGAAATTTTTGAGTTTTGTAAGAATTTTTTTATGCTTATGGTGATGGTTTTCAAACCACTTATAATAAGGCAAATCTACTCTCCATTATTAAAAATAAAATTATAGTTCAATTGTGATTAGGAGTAAATTTAAAGAAATTTTTTCTTTTATATTTACATCTTAACTTATAAGTGGTAAGATATGAATAACCATTCATATTTTTAGAAAAGGAGTGAACTACAGCGATTTTTTTCGCCACAACGTTAAATTAAAAAGGGAGGGAAACGTGAAAGAAAATAAATTCCTTGTAATTAGTGCTGTTGCAGCTTTTTTAATTGCAATTGGATATTTTGTCTATATTGTAGATAAGTCTAAAGCTTTATCTTATCTGTCAAAAGATCCAAAAGCCTGTATCAACTGTCATGTTATGAATACACAGTACGCAAC
>JAOXRY010000162.1 GCA_025800305.1 Campylobacterales bacterium
TACTTTTGAGATATTAATCAATATCTCCCTTGGCATCGCTTGGGTTATTACCCTTGGCGGTGCTTTTTTTGTTTTTAACTACTTTCTTTTTCTTGGTCTTGCTGTTGCTTTAATAGGTGGTTTTTTTGGTATGGTTCCTGGAATTATATTAATAGTATTCCTTGAATTTATGTTAAGCTTTTCAGAGTTAAAAAGGCAAAGCCTCAAACAGACAGAGATCTTGGAAAAAATCTATCAAGAGGTCAAAAAGGAAAGTGAAGATGGTTGATACAGGAAGAACTATTGAAAAAATCAAAACTGTTGGCGTCTCTTTAAGACCATATTCTCCTGAACTAAAAGACTATTTTCAAGAATTAAAAGACTACTTAAAACAGATGGGAATAGATACCCTTATTGATGAGTCATCTGCTTCAATGATTGGAGTTGAAGGACTTAGTGCAGAAACTGTTTTTGAACTTTCTGATTATCTTATCTCTATTGGTGGGGATGGGACTTTTATCTCACTGGCAAGAAGAAGTTTTAAGTATCAAAAGCCAATACTTGCTGTAAACCTTGGAAACCTTGGATTTCTAACAGATGTTGATAGTAATGAGATCTTAAAAGCTGTTCATAGAGTCAATGAGGGTGATTACAGAATTGATCAAAGAATGGTCATTAAGGTGACAACTGAAATAGGTGGGGAAGAAAATAGCTTTTATGCTGTCAATGATATTGTAATAAAACATATGTTTAACAAAATGACAAGAATTAATTTAAAAATCGATGGGGTTCTTGCCAATAAATATCATGGAGATGCTCTTATAATTTCTACCCCAACAGGAAGTACAGGGTATAACCTCTCAGCTGGTGGACCAGTTGTTTTTCCATATGCAAAAAATTTTATTTTTACTCCAATTTGTCCCCACTCTCTTACCCAAAGAAGTTTGGTTCTTCCTGTTGATTTTGATATTGAATTCAGTGTTGAAGAGGAAGATGCAATATTAATAGGAGACGGGCAAGATACAGTTAAATTCGGTAATAAAGATAAAATAAAGATTTCAATGTCGAGTAAATTTGTCCATGTTATCCATAGAAAGGATAGGAATTTCTTTAATATTGTTCGTGATAAATTAGGCTGGGGCGATAGTTAGTGGAAATAAATGTTCAAGATCTAACCTTTGAAGTAACAGATAGAGTAAGAGGCTATCTTCAAAAATTAATAGATCTTGGAGGAAGTGACC
>JAOXRY010000150.1 GCA_025800305.1 Campylobacterales bacterium
CATCAATAGGATTAGGAATAACCATCATTCCTCCTCCCATAGCTTTTTGGGCTTTTTCAGACTCTTGGGAAAGATCTACAATCTTTACCTCTTCTTTGAAATTCAATTTATCAATTGCTGTTTTTTTTGCCATGACAACCCTTTAAAAGTTTATCTCACTAGCCTTATCTCAATTGTTTTATTTCCACTTAAAGAAAAACTACACTCCTCAAATTTTGGAGCTCCCATTGTTGGCTTAAAGTTATTGGAAAGTCCATAAGGTTCTGTTGGAATCATTCCCATAAGCTTATCCATCTCTTTATCTTCATCAAGATCTTCATACAAAGAGATAGCATAACTGCCATCTTTTAGATCTTTAAAAGTGTGGGAAGTCCCTTCTATTTTTAGTTTTTTGATAGCAAATTCCTCTTTTGGGAATTTTCCACTACCATCAAACAGTGCTACCATAATTGGCTTTCCTGAGTCATTTGTTACTTTTACAGTCAGATCTCCACCTAGAAGAACTCCTGCAAATAAAGTTACCATTAAAAATTTTTTCAAATTCTTCTCCTTTAAGAGAATTTTACTACATTTTTCTCAATTTAAGACTATTTTTTGTTTTCCAATATTTTTTGGTAAGAAACCGTATTTCTTCATAAAAGCAGAAGAGAAACTTGACTGATTCTTATACCCAACCATCTCTGCAACTTTTCCTATTGAATATTCTTCTTCTTTGATTAACTCTATTGCTTTTTCAAATCTTAGTTCTTGAAGATAGCTGTAGATTGTTTGATTGTATACTTCTTTAAATCCTTTTTTCAACTTAAACTCATTTAGGGCAACTTTTTTGGATAATAGAGAAATTGTCATCTTTTGTGAAATAGAATCTTTTAATATTAGCCTTGCTTTTTCCAATCTTGCTATATCATCTTCACTATAGTCAGGATAGATTAATTTTTTCTGTTTGAAATGTTTCAATATAAAAAACATCAATGCCACTGTTTTATTTCTCAAAAACATTCTTTCTAAATCATCGCCATAGCTATAATCAAACAGATCTTTAAACTGGGTTTGTATAACAGGATTATAAAACTTGGTATAACAAGATCTATCTTTTCTATAATTTAGTTCTGAAAAAAGATAGTCATTTTTCTCCAAGTATTTTTGGCTAAATGTTATGTGGATATACCGTAAAAGTTTGCCTTTTTTCACAAAAACAGAAGATACTTCTTTTTTCAAATACTCAACACTAATCTCATTTTCACTAAACTCTATCTCTTCTTCTGAAATAAAGTCTTTTTTTACAAACTTCCCATCTAAAACTGCTGTAAACTTTAAAACTTCCCCTTCGCTAACACCACTAATTTCCAAATCTTTTTTAGGTGTGATTTCAGAAAGTAGTAGGTTCATTCCTTCTCCAACCTTACTTCTTACCATCATCCCTGAAAAAAACTCATTATCTTCTCTTAACTCTTCTTTTACGTATCCATCACTATTATCACTTCTAATTATATTACACTGGGAAACTATCTCTTCTCTAGTTAATTTTTTAAACATATTCCTCTTTTCATAAAAACTACTCCTGATCTCTAAAAAATACATATTGATTATGATTATCAGACTTATTATAATCCTCTCTTACTTAATATATAGGGGGTAAAATATGTTAAATAAAAAAGTTTATTTTTCTCTTGTGCTTTCTTCTGTACTTTTTATTACTGGATGTAGTGATTCATCAAGTGATAGTAACGAAAATCCACAAGTTTCAACAAAATCAATTTCTGGAAATGTTATTGATCCAGAAGTTTATGATGCAAGTGTAAGGTTAATGTGCGGTAGTTCTGTTTTTAATGCTTCAGAAAAAACAGATGATGACGGTAAATTTACAATTGAAAAAATTCCAGGAAGTATAAATCTTAAAGATTGTAGCTTAACTTCTTCAGGAGGAGTTGATAATGGTGACAATCTTAGTGATTTAACTCTTAAAGCTCCAATGGCACTTTTTGAAGAGAATGATCCTGTTTTAATTACGCCACTTACAACTATCGTGGCAAATCATAAAGATCTAGATAAAGGTTTAAATCTAGTCTTATCAGAAGTTGCCACTTTTGCTGGATTAGATAAGGAAAAAATTAAAAAAAGTCCTTTAAAAGATATCCAACTAGCTAGAATTAGCAAAAAGCTAACTAAAATTGCTATGTTAAAAGACAAAACTAGTGGGAAAAAACTAGGGTTTACAATTGTCAATACAACAGAACAAAAAAGTTTTCAAAATTTTTTTGAAAATCAAGTGAAAAAAAATATATCTGCTGAGTCTTTAAAGGATATTCAAGAAGATATTACTGCTATTGACAACTCTACAAACATCTTAGATATAAAAAACAAAACAATTAAAAAAAATATTCGAAATACTTTAAATAGTGCTTATGGAATCAATTGTTCCAGCGAATCTAATGTATCACTTTGTGAAGAAAACTACAAAGTAAACATAGAATTATTAACAGATACAATCACTACTGCTTTAAAAAATGGAGAAAAGTTTGCTCCTGTTAATAGATATAAAATCAGAAAAGCACTTACTGATGCAAATTTAAGTGTATCAAAAGATGCCAACAACAACTTAGATTCAGATCTTTTTTCCCATCTTACAGGTAGTACATCTTATTTTAAAAAAGAGTTGGAAAAAAGAACAATTGACATTAAAGATATCAAAGGAATTACGCTTTACAACTCAAAAAATTATGAAAAAGTAGTAGGAAATGATAATAATGCCAGACTAGAGTATTACACGTTTTCTGAACTTTCTCACATTGGTGAAGCACTAAAAATTGCACAGTCAAGTTTTGATGATAAGGTTTTAGATCCAATATACCAAGAAGTTGCAATAGGATATATAAAGCTTGGTTTTTATGAAGAAGCTATTACTGTTGTTGAAGAAAACATCTTCCAAGATAGTGTTCAACTTTCTGCTTATTTGGAAGTTATAGAAAATCTTATAAAACAAAATCAGACAACAATTGCCAATAAAGCCTTAAATAAAGCATTTAATGACTTTAAAGAGTATGGTGCAGCAAGAGG
>JAOXRY010000152.1 GCA_025800305.1 Campylobacterales bacterium
ATCCAAGGCTTAACTCAGCAGGAAGAATGGATGACGCTTCTGTTGCCTATAACTTTCTCAATGCAAAAACAGTTGAAGAAGCAAGTTACTTTTTGGAAGAACTAGACAGGCTAAATAACTTTAGAAAAACAAAAGAGAAAGAGATCTTAGACCTAGCAAAAAACCAATATAGAGAACAAGATGATGTTATTGTTGTCTGGGGTGAGGATTGGCATGAAGGAGTTATTGGAATTGTTGCAGCAAGGCTTACAGATCTTTATAACAAACCTTCTATAGTCTTTAGTGTTATTGGAGAAAAAGCAAAAGGAAGTGGAAGAAGTAATCCAAATGTTGATCTTCTAAAATTAATAACAAGTTCGTCAGAACACCTAGAAGGTTTTGGAGGACACAAACAAGCCGCAGGAATGGGCTGTAAGACCTCTTCTTTAGAGAGTTTTAAAGAAGCCTGTCTTACAAACTTTCAAGAAGAGAATAATATTGAAGAAGTGATATTTAAAGATGTCTTTGGAAAACTTAGTTTAGATCTTGTCAACATGAATCTTGTAGGATTTCTAGGACAGTTTGAACCATATGGACAAGCTTTTCCTTTTCCTCAGTTCTTTGCCCATCATGTAGTGCCTAAAAAAATCTTAAAAATGGGTGCTGATAAATCCCATATGCTTTTAGTTTTTGAAGTAGCTCCTTATACAACTGTTAGTGCTGTCTGGTTTAATTATGATAGAGAGATAAGTGAAAATGAAACTCTTTCATTTATTTATACAGTTGGAAAAAACAGCTTTAGAGGAAAAGAAGAAGCTCAGATTCAGATTAGAAAAGTGTTGTAAAAGGCTAAAAGAAAAGTAAAGCCCTTTACAAAAAAAGAGGTAAAAACCTCTTTTTACATATCATTCATTTTAGATAAAAACTCTTCATTATCTTTTGTAGCTTGCATTTTAGAGTAGATAAATTTAAGTGCTTCAACCTCACTACCCATCTGACTCATAGCAGTTCTAAGAGCCCAAACTTTTTGTAG
>JAOXRY010000155.1 GCA_025800305.1 Campylobacterales bacterium
ACTCTTCTCTATATTTCCAAGCATAAGATTAAAAGAGTTTGTAAGCTCTTCAAACTCATCATTGGTTTTTGACTCTTTAACCCTTTGTGATAAGTCATTGGCGCCTTGAAGGCTTTTTACCTCTTCTAAAATTATTCTAAGAGGTTTTATAGTCTTATTTATCAAGAAGTAGCCAAGTAGGACAATAATAATGTAAATGACAAAAACAAGGGTTAATATTCCAAAAGCAATATCATCTGTATCTTTATCTAAAATATCCTCATCAACACCTAGATAGATTCTATATAGAGTGTGTCTTTTTTTGATTGTCTCTTGTAAAATAAGTAGATTTTCAATTTGAAAGAAATTCTCTTCTATAAAGTCGTTATAGTGTCTTTCATCATGATATCTATCATCATCTCCATCCCCATCATCATGGTCATCATAATCATAATAGTGCTCTCTTTTTATTTTTGAAAGTATTTTCTCTGTCTTATGATTAGTCTGATTGGAAAAGAGTACTTCTCTTCCTTTTAAAATAATTACCAAGTGGTTTTGTATCTCCACATACCTATTGATATTCTTAACTTTACTATCTCTCTCTTCTTCAATAAAAAGAGTTATATCATCTCCCAACTCTTCCAAAGATGCAAGAGCCTTATTCTCTTGTTCAAAAGAGAAAAGTTCAATGGAAGTGATTGCCAAAAGAAGTAAGATAACAAAGATAACAACAGCAAATCCAGTAAAAAGTTTTGATTTTACAGATCTCATTGGAGGGTATACCCGATATTTTTAATTGTATGGATATACTTTACATCATAGTTTTTATCTATCTTATTTCTTAACCTATAGATATAAACCTTCACAAGATTACTGGCATTGGCATAGTTCATATCCCAAACAGACTCAATAATCATACTATCACTGATAGTCTGGTTCTGATTTTGCATTAAAAGCTCTAAAATAGCAAACTCTTTACTGGTAAGTTCAATATTCTCATCTGCTCTTTTAACACTTTTTTTCACAATATCAATCTCTAGATCTTTAAAACCTATTGTTGTTGATTCCAGCTGATTTCTTCTTGTCAGCGCTCTTATTCTTGCCAAAAGCTCTTTTAAGACAAAAGGCTTGGTCATATAATCATCAGCACCACTATCAAGACCAACAATAATATCATCACTATCATCTTTTGCAGTAAGCATTAATATAGGAGTGGTGATTTTTGAAGATCTAAGCTCTTTACATAGATCAACCCCATTGATAAATGGAATCATAATATCCAAAATAATCAAGCTATAGTTATTGGTAGTTGCTAAATAAAATCCCTCTTTTCCATCACTGGCAATATCCACAGCGTAAGATTGCTCTTTTAGCCCTTTTTCAATAAAGCTAGCGATATTGGGATTATCTTCAATTAATAGTAGTCTCATAATTTATATAGTGCCTAAAAATTCATTAGTGGAAAATAATAGCCCTAAAAAAGGGCTATTAAATTAATCTTGTTCAATAAGAACAGCCTTTAACTTTCCATTATCTCTTTTTGCATAGACCTCAACTCTATCTTGTTCTTGAAGTCTCTCATCAATAAAGATCTTTGTAGAGTTATCAACCTCCACATCTCTTCCACCAATTTTCCAGATACCATTAAAACCATCTGTTGGCATCTTCTCAATCTTCCCTTCAAAACCAAAATTAACACCCTTATCATCTAAAAAACTTAATGGTAAATCAAAATCATCATAATCATCATGGAAAAATGAACCTTTGTGATACTCATCACGATCGTGATCACCATGTCTATCATAAGCAAATAATCCAAGAGGAATAGTTGCAACCAATGCCACTGCTATAGCTTTCTTTGAAATTGAATTCATTGTTTATCCTTTTTTGTTTTGATAGTACAAATTTAAAGGATTAAGATGAATAGGAAATGAAGTTAATATGAATTTTTGTTCATTTTGGGATATTAGAGCATTCTATGTTAAAATTAGCAATAAAATTACTGAAAGTTGCTCATGGAAACAATAACTCTTAAAGTAAATGATAATGTATTTGATAAATTCCAGTGGTTAATTAATCATTTTTCAAAAAATGAAATTGATATTGTCAACGATATTGATAGATCTAAATTATCTCCTAAAGATTTTGATTATATTTCTAATGAACAGATGGATAAATTACAACAAATTTCTCAAGATTTTAAACAAGGGAATAAAGAAGATTTTGAGGAGTATGCTATTTAATGACTTATAAACTAATTCTTAAAAAGAAGGTTATTAAGTTTTTAAAAAAAAGAACACCTAAAGATAAAGAAACAATAGATTCTAAACTTAAGATCTTAAAAAACAACCCTTATCCTAACTCTCTTCTTGATATTAAAAAGTTGGCTAATTCTTCTTTCTATAGATTAAGGGTAAATGATTATCGATTTATTTATGAAGTTATTGATGGTGATAGTAGAGGGGATATTTATTAGTCAATATTGTTGCTTAAAAGATAAAATGTATTCTTTAGGAAG
>JAOXRY010000220.1 GCA_025800305.1 Campylobacterales bacterium
GGATATTGATGGTAGTGGAACTATTGATGCAGCAGATGTAACTCAAATGACTCCGAATGGTTCATTAGCAGGTGCTGGTGTTTATGCAATGCACGTAGGTGATGAGAACAATAATCTTATTGGAAAAATCACATACAACACGGCTTATGTAGGTAAATATTTCTATGTATACACTGTAGATGGAGCTTCAACTCAGTTGTACTGGGGTATTTTCCCAGATTTTGGTAATACATCAAGCCTAAGTCAAACGCAAACTGCTAAGCCTTTCCAATTAGTTAAGTTTGGTAGTTCAGTTAGTCAGTCTATTACTAAATAGGTTTAGAAATAGAGATAAGTGAAAGGGATTTGTTTCCCTTTCATTTAAAATAGTTTTAAGGTAGAAAATAGTTATGTTAAAAAAAGTTTTTTTATTGTTAGTAATCGGTACAAGTATTGTAATAGGGAAGAATTTACCTCCTGTTCCAGGTATTGGTTCTCAGATTGCTAAGAAAAAAGCATTAATGGAATGTAAAGTTCCTCCTCAGATAGCTATTTTACCTCCTCAGATCGATAGAGACTATAGAGACTGTGTGAATGCATATTATAAGCCAGATTTTCAATCAGCAGAGATGAACTTACAGAATATAGGTTTGATAAGTTCAGAAGATAATTTAATTTCTGTAACTGAAGCAAAAGGTTTTATACGGGCATATGAGTTTATATATGAGACTAGAGAAAAGAGTGGATTTTTTTTGAAAAGTTCAAAAAAAACTAAAAAAACTATTCTTTGTGACGATTCTATGCATAACTGTTACAGAGTTTTTGACTCGGTAAAAATAAAATAGATGGTAAAGGATCTAAAAATGAGTAAGGGAAAAATAGTTTTAGCATCAGTTATTACAGTTTCAGCTCTTTCATTAGTTGGATGTAGTGGTGGTGGAGGAAGCACATCAAGTGTGACTGGTACTGATAAAAATGCAGGACCAAAAAGTAATGGTACAACTTCTTACACATATAATACAGCTACAGATTTAAGAATTAATATTGGTACAGATGATGCACCTCAATATGTTTCTTTTAGTAGTGCAACAAATGATGCAACGGCTGATGCACCGCCTTCGGCTCCTGTTTTAAGAAGATAACTAAAACTTTAGTATACTGTTACCTCAATTTTAGGGGTAGCAGTATATATTATGAATCGAAAATTTTTATTACTTTTTTTATTACTTCTTTTTTCTATAAATCTTTATTCTGCAAATAAGTCTAAAAAGCGACTTATAAAAAAAAATGTACAAAAGAAAATACCTTATTATAAATATTATGGAGTTGTTTTAGGACAAGGCTCATTAAAACGAAAAATTACTATCAAATCAAATAAAAGCGGGGGAATGATTTGTAGTAGTCAGCATAGCCAGTGTAATTCAGAAGTGATGTTAGGTTATGCAAATGGAGATGATTATAACTTAGAAGAAAAGAACTCAGTTTACAAAAATAACTTAATATATGGGACTCAAAAAGGATATACAGGGAATTTTTATGAGTTTGGATTATCTCATCAAGAAGAGGTTAGCGAATTTATAATTCAATTTGGTAATACTTTTCCAAATCTTACATTTTCAAAAGGTTGGTTTATCCCATTTATAAATACTGGAGTAGGATTAGGGTATACAGGAGCTGATTCTTTAAATCCAACAAGCACTGCTTTCTTTTTAGGTTTAGGGGGCTATACCATATTTAAAAAAGCAAAACTTCGATATGGGGTTCAAACTACTTATAGAATGTGGGCAACAATTAAACACAACTATGGCGATGAAGATTGGATAGATAATGAAGTAAATCCTTATATAGGACTTACATATAATTTTTGATGGTAGTTAAATTAAAATAAGGAATGATTTATGCTTAATTTATACTGATAAGTATAAGTAAAGGAAAAAACTTGATAGAAAGAATTTTAGTTTTTTTTCTACTATTAACCCCATCACTCTATAGTAGAACCTATCAACTTGAACTAGAAAAAAATGTATGGAATCTTGTTGGAGTAAATGGATTTCATGTTCCCTCTAATAATACGGTACCTGTTGTTGGCTGGACACAGCTTAGAGAAACTGCTGATGATGATGGCAATACAACATGGGACAAAATAGACCAAACAACAAATAACACTGTAGGGACACCTGATATAGGAAGCTATACTTATTCAACATTAGGGATACAAATAGATAAAGAGTCTAATGAAGAATTAGATACAGTAGTTATAAACTATAACAGTCGAGTAAAAAACAGAAGTCTATCTTTATTTACAATGTTTGTAGCTACAAAAGGTGAGGGTAATAAAGCAGATTTAAAGTTAAAATTTCAATCTAACTATGAAGATGAAATATTCTATATTACCATTAATAACTCCACAACAAACAGTTATGAAGGTATGTTTAGTAAAAAATATACACGAGAAAATCCTTTATTTTTAAAGAAAATGAAAGCTTCTAATAGTGATGCAATAAAAAATATAATTAATGTTTTTGATATGAATTTAAGTGACAATAATTTAAGTAATCTTTCTAATCTAGATATCAATAACGATACTGTATTGAATAGTGATACAGGTGGAAGACAACTAATTGAGAATGATGACAATATAACAATATATAAATGGCAACCTGATACAACAGGTAATGGGATAAATGGTAGATGGAATATCTATAGTTCTAATAATACACCATCAACTAATGATTTTACTGAATTTGAAGCTGGTCAAGCCTATTGGATTAAAACTGATACTAATAAAAATGATCCAGTAGGGCTTTTGTTAGGAGAAGGGGATATTAACTCAACGACATATCAGGATAAAGTTTATAATGGTTGGAATCTATTAAGTTTTGATGAGTCGACAGTTAGGCATATATCTTCAGGTGTATTTATTAAAGGAGAAGATTATAATAATAGTGGACTGATTATCAGAGATAGCTTTCAAAGTAAAAAAATAGTAATTCCTAAGCAAATTTCAGATAGTGAATATAACGTATCAGCTTATATTAATAATACTGCTGCGATAGGAGATTTGAATGGAAGTATGTCTTGGAATATAAGATCTTACCCTTCTTTAGATAGCAGTGGCAATAGAGGGATAACTATCTTAAGTGATGAAAAATTTGAAATAAATTCAACAGTAACAAGCTATGTTACACAAACATTAGGAAAACAGACTTTACAGTTAAATGACACTAATGTTTCTATAGATGGTATTAGCGAAAAGCAGAATTTCTATGAGACAAGAATTGATGAATTTATTTTAGGAATGAGGATTAACGAAACAATATTTAATTATACAGGAGGATTGAATAATCACCAAAGTAAATTAATAATTAACTTTCCCTCGGTACGTAGCAATAGTTATGAAATTGATTTAAAAACACTTACTACCCCAGAAGATTTATTATCTGTTGTAGAAACTAGTATATCAGGAAATGGACAGAGTTTATTGATAGACCAAAACTTTTCAGGAGAGTACGACACATTGGTTATAGGAGGGAAAAGTAAATTTTATGTTAGAGATGGTGGAGCTATCAAAATATATGATTATAAAGTCACAGGAACTAGTACAGATATCTCTTTAGATTGGAACAGTGGCTATCAAGGAATAACTAGTAATGGAACATTAAATGACCTTGTTACACAAATCAATGCATTAGGTGGTACTAGTAATATATATGCTTTTGTTGTTAATGAAGATGAAAATAGAATAATGTTGATGAGTAGTGAACACAAGAGCTTTCAAATAAAAGAGAAGGGAAATACAGAACAATTTACTATAGTTAATTTAGACGACGAAGAAAATGTTTCTGTTCGTGGAACTTTTAGTGATATTACATCAGGGATTGAGCTTGCCAATGCAGAATTAAAATCATTTGATGTAGAAAAAACAGGAACAAATTGGGATATAACTGCAAGTAGCCTAAAGGATAGAACCACGGATGTAGGAGTTCCTGATTATGCAACTGTAATAAAAAAAGATCTAAGACATACACCAATCTGGGCACCTGACTATCCAGTAGGGGGGCCTTTAACAGAATTAAGAGATCTAAGAAATACTCCTAGTAAAGTACGTAGCATAATTTCAGGAGTAACACGTGAAGATAGCACTGTATTTTGGAGACAGGCTGATGCAACAGTATCTCCTACAGAATGGAAAAATAACCAAGAGAGCTTTAATCTATATAAACTGCATAAAAAAAGAGGTTATTGGGTCTATATGGAACAAGATGCAGGAGTGTCAAGTAATCCCTTATCTATTACCCAACCTGAGTATGCAAAAACAATAACAAGAACTTTTAATAATATATTTACTGGAGGGAATAATTCGATATCTGAAGTGGATAATAATCAAATTATATTAGCAGAAGTAGATATTACAGGTTTTGATTCAGAAATAGTTGATAGTGAAGCAGGACAGTTAGCTGATAATGTTCAGATGAATGTAGGAGGTGAAATTATTCCTATGCTAAAAGATGGATATACAACTACATATATAGCAGAAATCAATGACTACCTATTTCCTGAGGTAAGTGAAGGGGTCTATCCTAAAAGTCAGGCTGGAATAATTATTACAGCAATAGATGGAAAGGGAAATAAAAGAGAAGAAACAATTTATTTAGATAATATAAAACCTGAACCACCAGAATATCATTTTGAAGATAACAATAGTGATAATGGAAATGGGTACTTTGGAGGAATAAGGGTAAAAGTAGAAGATAATGTAACACTACAAATATTTGATGGAAATTTGTCAGACTATGTAAGTAATAGTTCAAAATTGATTAGAAATAGTGAAAATTTGATAATACCAACTGGTTTCAATGAACTGTATCATCATATTAATCCTTTAGATGGTAGTTATGTAAGTTATGGTACGACATCAAAGCCTTATTATGATTTAAGACTAATTACTTATAAAAGTAACGAGTTATGGTCCAATATGAGAAAAGTTAATTTTGCACCAGTATATAAGTCAACACATATTTTGGAAAACAATGAATCAAATGAGTCAGCTGATTTATATCCTGTTGCCTTTGACTCAACAGGACAAAATCCTGCAGAATTTTCTTTAGGAGGGGGGATTTGGGGTAATTCTGGTGTAGAACTTAATACAACAGATGGTGACCTAAATATTGATGAAAATATAACCTTAGCTATGTCGTACCAACCTATATCAGGAGCTACTTTTGATGCAGCATTAGCAGATGATGTATTCTTTGATGATAATACTAGTCAAACAGGATATGTTGGAAGAATGAGATACAACCAGTTATATAGAGGCAAAGTCTTTTACATATATAGCTATGAGAGAGAACAGTTGTATTATCAAGTGTTTCCTTCAGGGAATAGAAGTGATGTAAATCCATTAGAGTTAATACCAATAGATACAAATCAGAGTTTCTATAAACCACAGATATAGTAACTAAGGAAAGATAGATTGGAAAAAAACAACGAAATATATAGTTATTCTGGCTATGTAGCTGTAATAGTTATAATAATGATGACAATACTATTTATGGAATATAGGGATTTTAGTTTCTTTTCTGATAGAAATACTTTTTTATTCTTATTGATTTCTACAACATTGTTTTTTATGGTTGTGTATGAATTTATTATGAGAAAATATAAGGATGCACAGTATATAGCAAAAAATCAAGTAGAAAATAGCAAAATACTTAAATCCTCTATAATAAGATTTTCAGTTTTTTTCCCCGTATATTTCTTGTTTTACAGTATCATTAGTCATCATTACTATTTTGCCAATGGATTTGGATTTTCAAAGTTTTTTTTTAACATATTGTGGTATTCCTATTTAATCGTAGGAGTACCTTATATTTACTTAACTTTAAAATTTAAATCAGGGCAAAAGTATGAATTTAATGATTATGGAGTTTTACTTATCATACTCTATAAATCGATTTTCCTAATTATAAAAAATTATGTAGTTGGAAATCAGCCACAAGCAGAAAAATATCTAAAAAGAATAAAAAATAAAAGAATAAAAAAGATTTTATTAGTGTATTTAGTGAATTTTTTCTTTTTAACTCTTATGACAAAATTTTTAGTTAATGAATTTAATATGTTAGAAAAAACATATATTGAAATGATCGGAAGTAATTATGAATACTATTCATTTCAAAGAAAATACTATGTATGGTATAAAATACTATTTCATAGTTTGTTTCTAATAGATGTAATAATTGCTGCAATAGGCTATATGGTTGCAAGTAGGTGGCTAGATAACAGGACAAGGAGTGTTGATATGACTATGGGAGGTTGGTTTGTAGTATTAATAGCTTACCCTCCTATGAATGGTGGCTTTACAGATCAGTTTATAAGTTTTAACAGAATAGGCGGACATGGGGTGATAACATCAGAAATAGTAATGATGATAGTATTGGCTTTAATAATTTGTTTATATTTTATCTATGTATGGTCTACAGTAGCACTAGGTTTTAAATTTAGTAATTTAACTAACAGAGGAATTGTAGATAGAGGTCCTTATTCAATTATTCGTCATCCTGCGTATACCTCTAAAAATATAGCATGGTGGCTAGAAAATAGCTATATTCTTTCAAATATTTGGGCAATGATTGCTATGGGAATTTGGAATTTAATATATGTATTGAGAGCAATAACAGAAGAAAACCATTTAAATAAAGACAATGGATATAAGATGTATTGTAAAAAAGTTAAGTACAGATTTATTCCAAAAATACTATAAGACGTCTTTACCATAAAAATAGTAAGATAAAAGTGTAAAGGCTTTTTAATAAAGGAGGCTTATAATGAATAATAAAAAGACACTTCTTATACTAGCGATATCAACTCTACTCTATAGTGAAGAACAAGTTAAAAAAGAAGATCTTACTTTTTCTGGGGCTCTTTCAAATGAAACCAAAATTATTAATAGCGACAAGTTTTATAAATCTTTAGGGATTGGTGGAAATTTTTTTCTTTCACAGGATAAGTTTATTGAAGAAAATTACTCTTTAGGAGTAGGACTGGTGATAACACAACCTTTATCTGTTAGTCATGGAATAGGAAAAGAGATTGATTATTCTAAGGTAAACAATAAAGGAGAAGCTGTAGGGACATTTTATTTTAATGAACTCTATTTCCAATATAAAAAAGATGATTGGAAAGTAAAGTTTCTTACTCAGACAATTGATACTCCACTTCTAGGAAAAGGTGATAATAAGTTTCTTCCTAATAGTTTTGATGGAATCACTTATAAAAAAAGTAACTTAGGTCTATTGAGGTTTATAGAAGCAGGTTTTGTTAAAACAATGGTAGGAGATGTCATTAGAGATGACACAAGTTTAGATTCTAAAAAAGACATTGGTGGAAGTGGACTTTTTTATGTTGGAGGGGAAAGCTATGATAGTAGCTTTCAAGGATATATTTATACAGCACCAGAAATCGATACAGGAATAGCAGATGAAAGTTATAGCGGTATATATTTAGAAAAAAAGAAAATATTTGACAAAAATATTAATTTACAAATGATACATTCAAGCTTTAATTCAAATGGAAGTTATACTCTTATGGGGGTAAAGTCTCAATTTAACTCATTAAGTCCAAGGATTAAAAAATCTCTTATAAGTCTTAGTTACGTTACTGGAGATGATAAGGGAGTATCATATATTTTTGGAAATGTGCCAGAATATACAAAGATGGAAGAGTTTAATCTTGAAAGTATTTCTGCTGGAAATCTTGGATTTAAAAGTGAAGTTGGATTTAATTATTCAAAAGAAAAGACAGTAGAAATTACAGCAGGACTAGGTTATTTCTTAGGAAAAGATGAACAAGGAATCTACTCAACAAAAGAGATAAAAGATGGATTAGTATTAGATCTTAAAGGGCTTTATGCCTATGATTCTGCCATTAATATTGAAGGTTTATTTGAGTATCAATCTTTATCAGCAACAAAAGGCAATAGTGTAGATAATAAAATGATTGTTAGGTTAAGTGCCAACTACTTTTTTTAGGAGGATTTAATGAAAAAATTAATTTTAGTGTTAGGACTGGTTGTATCAGTATACTCTGCAACTTATCAAGATGGAGTGAATCTGTTTAAGTCAAAAGATTACCAACGAGCTTATGAACTCTTTAATTCCATATTGTTTGATAACTTTTCTAGTGTAAAAGTAAACTACTATCTTGGTAGAAGTGCTTTTGAAATAGGAGAATATAATCAAGCTATCGCTTCATACGAAAGAGTTTTAACCTTAGATCCTAACCATCATCTTTCAAGGCTAGAACTGGCAAGAACTTACTTTGTATTGAAATTATATCAACAGTCTCAGATAGAATTTGAAACAGTAAAAGAAGGGAAAATTCCAACACAAGTTGTAAAAACAGTAGACTCTTTTTTAGAGTCTATAAAGGAGAAAAAGAAAAAGAGTAGATGGAGTGGAAATATTATTCTTGGTGTTAAAAATGACAGTAATGTGTTTAATACTAAAGAAGACGAAAAAAGTTCTTTAGCTCATATGGAGGGGATTAGTCTAGCAAACTCATATAAAAACAGTAGATATACACTTAGATCTGGTGGTGGAATTTATATGGAAAATTATACAGATAGTGAAGGGAAAAAAGGGAACTTTAAGTACCCATATCTATTTGTAGGTCCCCAGCTAGAAAAGGAGAAATACTCTTTTTATATGCCTTTAACAATCTCATCATTACAGTATGATAATCAGTGGATTATGAAGATAATTACAGCAAAAGTTGAAGCAACCCACAAAAAAATTCCAGAATTTTTTCTTAAAAGAGAGTTCAATTATCTTCAAACCTATGGAGAATTGAGTATTAAAGATCATAGAGATAAAGATAACGGTAAGGATGGAAAAGCCTTTAAGATAGGGGGAATAGGAAAGCAACAACACTCAAAGGGAATTTTGACCTATGATATGTCTTACCATATGGAACGAAAAAACAGATCTAGTACAAGATACGATATAGATCACAACCTCTATCAAATAAAAGCAGGATTATTAAGTGATAAGTTTAGTAAAAAAGTTATTATTAACATTGAAGGAAGCTTAGGGCTAAGATTTGATAATGATAAACATCTAATCGCTGATAAATATAGAAACGATAGAACATTAAAATTATCAGCAACAGGAATTTATCCAGTAGGAAAACAAAGTGGATTAATGGGGAATTTAGGTTACACTGTGAATAAATCTTCTGTCAAGGATTATGATTATAAAAAGATGATAGTAGGGATAAATTACGTGTATAATTTTTCAGATAGACAACTTAGAAGGGTCTATAATAAGCTAGGAGGTGGCAAATGAAAATACTAGTTTTATTTCTTTTTTTAACAAGTTTTGTTTTAGGAAAAAGTGTTGGAGTTATATCTGCATTAAAAGGTAATGTACAAATAGAAAGAGGAGGAAATATACTTCAAGCTCGTCTAGGAAGTAAGGTAGAAGAAAGTGATGGAGTCATTACTTTAAGAAATGGAAAAGCCCAGTTACTTTTTCAGGACAATACAGTAATTACTGTAGGTAAAAACTCTAAGTTTGTAATAGATCAGTATATTTTTAATGGTGATGAATCTAATGCAAAGTTTGCTGTCTTAAAAGGTGCTTTTAAAGCGATGACAGGAAAGATAGGAAAATCCCATCCAGAAAAGTTCAAAATATCTACACCTACCTCTACAATAGGGATAAGAGGAACTCATTTTTTAGGAAATATAACATCAGAAAAAGATTCTGTTGCGTGTACACAAGGAGCTATAGAAGTTGCATCAAACTCAGGAGGAGTTCCTGTTGAAGTCTTTGCAGGAGAGATTACATTTGTTTCTCCTGGTGAATTACCAACAACACCAAGGGAGTTTTCGCAAAAAGAGATAAAGACTCTTTCAAAAAAGTCAAGTAGTTCAGACAATGAAAGAACTAATGAAAATGTAGAAACAAATATTGATACAAAACCGAAAAGTGAAGGGGAAAATGTTAAAGCTATAAGTCCTAAACAAATGACTCAAAGAGTTGAAAGTATTGTTGAAAATCAATTGGATACAACAAAAAGTATTTCACCAGTATTATCAAGTGCTACATGGCATGGCTTTATTGTAGGGAAAAAGCAGATAACAGGACAATCTGGTTATACATATGGAGAAAATTCGCTAGTGATAAACAAAGGAGGTGGAAGCTCCTTCTTTGATTACTTTTTAAATCAACATGGAATATCAGAGAGTCAGGTTAAAAATGCAGATCCAGAAGTATATAAGTTATTACAAACTGTTGCAGTGAATAATATAAAAGGATCTGTAGAGTTTAATGGTGAAAATTTTTCTTTTGGTACTAAAAATATTACTGGAGAAGGGAATGAGATACATCTAAATCATACTGGATATTATTTTGGTCAAGATAATTTTTATACAACTGTAAACGTAGAGGATAACGATTTTGGATACCTTCATACAGAAAAAGAAGGTGAACCATTAAATGGTGTATATTATGATAACAAAGACTATGCTGCTTGGGGACATTGGTATCATGCCTCTGGTGGAGAGTACACAGATAGTAATAACGATGGTGTAAACGATAACTATATTAATGCTACAAGTAGCACATCAGGATATTGGATTGCTGGAGATGAATCACCATCATCAGTTATTACTGGTTTAATTGAACAAAATAAGCGCATAACATATAGTGGAACAGTTCTTGGAGATACTTATGGAAATAGTGACTTTAGTTTAACCTTTGATTTTGGTGACAATTCAACCCCAATTAGTGGAAATATGGCAGGGTTCTCAATATCAGGTGGTGGAAGTATAAGTGGAAATAGTTTTACAACGACTAATGTAGGAACAACTGGTTCAACAATTCAAGGTAAATTTTATGGTCCTGATGCACAGACAGCAGGAGGAATGTATAAGATAAAAAATGGTTCTTCGACTTATCAAGGAGTTTTTAAATCTAATTCAAAAACACAAGCCCAACCAGAGCATTAAATTTTTACCTTTTTTTTAGTAAGTGCTGATGCAAGGGCACTTACTATTAAATCGTATTTTTCTCTTGTCTCTTTTTCAGAACGTCCATTACCAGAAAGCTTCTGACCATCTTCGATCTCTTTTTTTGCCAAAGCTTCTTTTTTAATATCTTGCTCATAAGTTTGATGAGATTTTCTAGCGATCATTTTTTCCAGTCTATCTCTAGTTTTTAAAAGTTCACTTTCTTTTTTATCTTTTGTCTTTATGTCCTCTTGGTAAGCAGATAGCTGAGTTTCAATATCTTGAGTGATGGTCTTTGGATCTTTATATTTTCTTTTAAGTTCAATATATTCGCTTCTGATGTTTTTTAAAACTATATAAATTTCTTCAAGTTCTTCATTGCAATTTTTTAATGTCTCTTTTAATTTAGATAACTCCTCTTGATTTTCAACAAGTCTTTTAGAAACTTCCTCTTTATCTTTGATAGCTTTTTGTAAAACTTGCTTTTTTTCATTTCTTTTTTGAATATCTAAAAGTCTTTGTTTTACAACTACTTTGATTAAAGGTATTTGCCACCAAGTTCCCTTTTCATCTTCTATTTTAGGTAGCTGATGTTTGCCACCAGCAGAGACGACTACTTCACCGCTAAAATAATTTATAAATATTTCTGCTGTACCTATCTGTTTTACATAACAATAAAGAAGTTTTTTTGCTAACTCTTGATGAATATCCGCAAAGGCATCTCTTAATATGTAGTTTACAAAGCCATCAACTATAAAGTCTTCATAGTTCAGTTTATTTTTTAAAAATCTTTTAAGACCTTTTTGAAGGTAAGAGATATGATTTTTCTCATAAGTTTCATTGGTAATTGAAGTAAAATCTAGTCCCATAGAGTAGATAGAGTTCATAATATCTGTTATATGATCTTTCCAGTTGCCTTCTGCGAAAACCTGTTTTTCTATCCGTTGTAACTCTTCTTGAGGAAGACCATTAAATCGTCCTTCTCTACCTTTTTCACTTTGAATTGGTTTCCCAATAAGTTCTTTAAAAAGACGAAGAAAGACTTTACCTTTTAAGAAAACAACAACGTCTTTATCTGAAAGTAGAAATACGTCAATAACAGCAGTTTTTATTAAAGATTTTTTGTCTAGATTTGGATTTTCCATTTCTATTAGATTTTTCAAATGCTTGTAAATTTCTTCATTTAATTCAATAAGATCAGATCTAGGAGCATTTTTAATAACTTCATCTTTTTGATTTTCTAAATACTCTTTTATTTTTTCTAGTACCCTTGATGTATTTGCATGGATATCAAAAGGTCTAATACGAATAACTATCTTTTCATAGCCTTTAAAAACAACACTTACAACACCTTTTTCTTTAAAAAAATCAATTATTGCTTCACGTATTTCATCTTTTTTAAAAAGGATATCTTGGTTTTCATCACTGTAAAATGAGAACAAGAAATTGTAAAGCTTCTTAGTATCTTGATCATCAAAGTTATCGAATTTTTTATCAGGAAATCTCTCAAAAAGAAACTCTGTTGTTTTTTGAAATAACACTACCACTTCTCCCAGTGGATTTTATCTTGGTCATATCTATTGGCTGGTTTTTTCTCTTCTGCTGGATAGCCAAAAGCCATCATGTGTGTTGGAATAATATTTTTTGAAAGATTAAAGATCTCTTGAAGTTTTTCTACCCTTTCCATTCTAGGGTAAACACCAATCCATACACTTCCAATTCCTAATCCATGGGCTGAAAGATGAAGGTTTTCTACACAAGCAGATGTATCAATTACACCATATTCAAAGTTTACTGCTTTGTCCAGATCGCTACAAATAACAATTCCAAAAGAAGCATTCTTAAGCATTGCTCCGTGGGGAGAGACTTGTGAGATCTTTTGAAGGTTCTTTTGTTCTTGAATAACTATAAGCTCCCAAGGTTGGCAGTTTTTTGCACTTGGAGCAGATAGTCCTGCTTTTAAAATTGTTTCTATATCAGATTTAGAGATCTTATCACTGGTATATTTTCTTACACTTCTTCTTGATAAAATTGACTCTTGTAGATCCATTCTTATAAAAACACCACCATAACAATTGAAGCAAAGAGATACCCATCTGTTCTATCTAAAATACCACCATGACCTGGTAAAATATCTCCACTATCTTTTACTCCAGCTTCTCTTTTTAAATAACTTTCAAAAAGATCTCCAAATACAGATGCTACAGAAGCCATAAATGAGATAAAAAGTGCTAAAAAGATATTAACCATGGACGCACCAACAAGTGCTCCTAAAATTGTTCCAGCTATTACACCACCACCAACACCTTCAAGTGTTTTATTTGGGCTTGTTGGGGAAAATGGAGTTTTCCCAATAGATTTTCCTGTGTAGTAAGCTGCTGTGTCCGTCGCTGCAACTACAACGATCATCCAAAACAGTCCACCCATTCCTTGATTGTTATAAAGTGCTAAAATAAATAGAAATGACGCTGTAGGATAAAGAAATGGTAAGAAGTGCTCTTTGTCCATTTTTTTACTATAAGCTAAAATACCTGCAAAAATAGCAAATACGATAAATACTAAACCTTCTGGATTTGTTGTAAAATATGCGATAATCCAAATTGCAACAGCATAAACGTAAAGATTTGTATCTTCAACTTTAAAAAGATTCATCGCTTCATAAAATGCAAACAAGAAAAACCCGCCAAGAACAAGCCATGTAAGGAAGAAACTATTGATAAATCCAACAATTAATAGACCTCCAAGAAGTCCAATTGCAGTTAAAAATCTCTCTTTATCCCTATTGTATGCATCAATAATTTTATCCATGTAATCTATCTCTTTCTATTTATTCTCAAGTTTTTGTAGGTGGCTTAATCGATTAGTCGATTAATTTTATACGAAAGTTTAACCAAAATCTCATAAGTGATGGTATTTAATTGCTTTGCTAGGCTTGTACAGTCATTAAAAATACAGATCTCATCTTCTTCACAGTCTAAAGACATACTATCCATGGAGACTCGTCCTAAGATTCTTGAACCATTAGGGGTGATATGGTTATGGGCTTCATTAAGTCTAAAAAATCCATCTGCATAACCAATATCATAGGTTGAGATCTTAGTGTCTTCTTTTGCCTCAAATACACCACCATAACCAACTTTTGTATTTTTTTGTAAAACCCTGGATGAGATCTTTTCTCCCCAAAGTGACATTACTGGTTGGAGATCAAATGACCCTATTGTTTCGTCATTTTCACTATATCCATAAATTCCAATACCTATTCTAACCATATCAAAAGAAGCCTCTTCTCCAAGTCTATAGGTTGTAGCAGAGTTTGCAAGATGAAACATAGGAGTTGGAAGATCTAGGTTTTTGAGTATTTTTAATGTTTTGTTTTTTATTTTTTCAAAGTTTTTTAATTGCCAAAAAGCTTCTGTTGAAAGCTCATCACTGGATCTAGAGTGGGAAAATACACCTGTTAAAGCTAATTGTTTTGATTGAATAAGATGGATTGCTTTTTCAAGGTTTTCAAGCTCAATACCATTTCTGTGCATTCCACTATCAACTTTTAACTGTACATTGGATCTTTCAGGAACTTTTTCTATATCTTCTAAAGAGTTAATAGTTATATGAAAATTTTCTTCTGTTGTTTTTGGGATATCTGAAAGGATTAAGATAAATTGAAAAAAGTCTTTAATTTGTTTAGCTTCCTCTGCTGTTCTTACAACAGCTTTTTTTATCCCATACTCTTTTGAGAGTTTTGCCATTTCTAGTAGTCCATGACCATAAGCATTATCTTTTAATACAACAGCTATTTTAGATCTATCTGTAACAGATTCTATTTGCTGTAAATTATGAAAAAAAGCAGATTTTGATAATTTGATGTATGACATAGATCAAATTATACAAAAATTAGGATATAGTCTTAAGGTTTACATACTTTACAAGCTCTAAAGCCATTGGTTTTTGCTTCTTGTTTTGTGTCATAGAAAATTGTATTTTTCCTCAAAGGTTTCCTTGCACTGCAAGAAGGGAGACAGAATATTTTTGTTGTTTTAACAGCGGTATAAAATATTCCATTGTATTTTGTATCTTTTTTACCAATAAAATCGTACTTTTCTTCTTCAGTAAGCATTTGAATCCTTCAATGTGCTAGAAGATTTTGTTCTAGTTTTAGTAATCTTTTTTTAAGAGGTAAACCACCTCCATAGCCGACTAACTCTCCATTACTTCCAATAATGCGGTGGCAAGGAATAATCAAAGCTATAGAGTTGGCTCCATTTGCACTGGCAACTGCTCTAACAGCTTTTTCATTATCTATTTTTTTGGCTAACTCTAGGTATGTAGATGTGGTTCCATATGGTACTTCCAAAAGAGTATTCCATACTTTTTTTTGAAAGTCAGTCCCTGTAGTAATTATTGGAATATCAAAGTCTTTTCTTTGTTGATTAAAGTACTCATCAAGTTGTTGTCTTGTTTTTTCAAGTATAGAGTCATCTTGTTCTACAAATACTGCATTAAAACCTTTTTTCAATCTATTATCTACACTTTGTCTAAGTTTTCTATATCTAAAGTCCAACAGACAAAGTTGATTATTGAAAGAACCTAAAATAAAATTTCCATAGTTGTTTTTGTAGTATTGTATATTGATTTGATTCATGTTTTGCCTTGAGTTAGTTTGAGAAAACTTTAGCAGAACAGAAGATATATTTCATTCACCTAGATTCATTTTTTTAATTTGCTTAGAGTTTGTGGAGCAATACCTAAAAATGTGGCAATATGATATGACTTTACTCTAGTGAAAATATTAGGATATTCCAGTAGTAATCTATCATACCTTTTTTCTACCTTTTCACTCATTAGTGACAATACTCTTTTGTATGTAGAAGTAAAATATGTATCATGAAGCCAAATTCTTGTGAGGTGTTCCCATTTTTTGTCTTTTCTACTTAAGAAATTATCCATTTCATATAAGCTTATTAGGTAAAATTCACTATCTTCTAAGGTTTCAAAGGTAAGCATGGAAGGTTCATTTTCATAGTAGCTAACACTATCATCCATAAAGTGATTAAGACCATATTTACTTTTACCTCTAAAGTAGATTTGCCAAGTAAAGTCTTTTCCATTCAAATCTGTAAAGTAAGATCTTGCTAATCCGCTTTTAATAAAGTAAAAATCTTTAAAAACATCTCCTGCATGGGAAATAGTTTGACCTTTTTTGATATGTACTTTTTTAAAGAGTGAAGTTAACTCTTCCCACTCTTTTTCATCTATATCTATATGCTGTCCAATTAGTTTTTTTAAATACTTCATTTTTATTTCCTCATTGATTAAAGAATCTCAGTAAACATGCTAATTTAATGTATGACATAATAGAATTATAGATTAATATATTTTGATTGGAAAATAATGAGCTTTATAGAGACAAGAGGAAATGAAAATAGTAGACCATCTGAGGTAGAGTTTAGTGACGCGATGCTCAACCCAAGTGCAAGTTATGGTGGACTTTATGTTCCAAAGGAGATCCCTTCTTTAGATTTAAGTGAGATTGATAGTTGGAAAGATTTAAGTTATATAGATTTAGCAAAAAATGTAATTAAAAAATTAAAATTAGATATTAGTGATGAGATTTTAGATGAGGCGTTAGAGAGATATAACCATTTTGATGATAAAAATGATCCTGTTCCTGTAAAAAAAATTGATGAGAATCTCTACTGTAGTGAGCTTTGGCATGGACCAACAAGAGCTTTTAAGGATATGGCACTACAACCATTTGGTGTGATTCTTTCTAGAATTGCACAGGCTAGGAAAGAGAACTATATTATCTTAGCAGCTACAAGTGGAGATACAGGTCCTGCTGCACTTAGTACATTTGAAGGAAAAGATAATGTCAAAGTTGTTTGTCTCTATCCAGATGGTGGGACAAGTGATGTTCAAAGACTTCAAATGACTACTATGCCTAAATCGAATCTGAAGGTTTTAGGAATTAAAGGTAGTTTTGATGATGCTCAAAATGCTTTAAAGTCTTTACTAAAAGATGATGAATTTAAAAGCTTTTTATCCAATCATGATACAAAGCTAAGTGCTGCAAATAGTGTTAATTTTGGAAGAATAGCATTTCAAATTGTATATCATTTTCATAGTTATCTGAAATTGTTAAAAGAAGGTGCAATTAAAAGTGGTGAAAAAATTGATTTAGTAGTTCCTTCTGGGAACTTTGGAAATGCACTTGGTGCTTACTATGCAAAGAAAATGGGAGTTCCTATTGATTGTATCGGTATTGCATCAAATGATAATAATATTCTTACAGATCTTATTAATGATGGGGTTTATGATTTAAATTCAAAAACTCTTGTTCCAACAATCTCTCCTGCGATGGATATCTTAAAATCTTCAAATGTTGAGAGGGTTTTATTTGATAAGTTTGGACCACAAAGAACTAAAGAGCTTATGGAAGATTTGGAAAATACAAACAAATATCAGTTAACAGCAGATGAGTTGAAATCTTTAAGAGAGGATTTTGATGCAACATTTTCAACAGAAGATGAGGTAAGATCTGCAATTCAAGATTTTGGTAAAAAAGATTATGTATTAGAGCCTCATACTGCTACATGCATCAAATCAGTAAAAGATAATGGAAAGAAAACTGTAATCTACTCTACAGCAGAGTGGACAAAATTCTCAGTATCTGTTATTAATGCACTGGATGGCACAAACAAAGAGATGAAAGATCTTGAAGCATTACAACTTATCAATAAAGAGCATGGACTTTCTCTTCCAGAGCTTGTAGTAGAGATTTTTGAAAAGCCAGAAAATCATCTAGATATTATTGAGAAAACAGCTATTAAAGAGGGGATTGAGAAGTTTATCTCTTAGGAGTGTCAGATCTCCTCACTTAGGAGATCGGGTTTCTTAGGTAAGGTGATTGTAAAACAAGTGCCTTCTTCCCAGTTTTGTGCAGAAAGGTAGCCTTTTAGGCTATTTTCTATAATTTCTTTTGATATGGTTAGTCCGATTTCACTGCCTTCATTTTTTTTTGTTGTCATATAGTTTTTGAAGAGATGTGTAAGAATAGTCTGAGGAATACCACCTCCGTTATCATAGATCTTTACAACAATGTAATTCGTTTCTTCAATTACAATAATGTCAATTCGAGGGTTTGAGATTTTATTGGAAATAAGTATATCTCTACTGTTGCAGAGTATATTTAGAACAACTTGCTGAAATTCATTGTCAATTATAAAAGCAGTGCAATTATCTCCAAGAGTTTGTATGGGGATTTTATAGGTATTAAGTTGAGGTAGAAGAATTGAGCTAACTTTTGAAATACTTTTCTGAACTACAACATACTCCCTTTTTTTTGAAGGTTTAAAGAGATTACTAAAGCTATCAGCAGTTTCTTCCATAAAATCAAGATTCCTATAAATATCGCTGGTGATTTTAATGAGAGTTTTTTCGCTGATATCTTTCATGGTAGTTTTAAGTTTTATAGCTTCTGTTAATAGAGATATTGAGTTTAAAGATTGTCTCCATTGATGAATAATATAGTTGTTTTTCTTATGTATCTCATCCATATAGTTGTCTAGAATATTAAAAATGATCGTAGAAGCATATCTAGAAAGAATTAATAGTGTTAGTGTGAGACTGCTAATTAATATAAACGTGTATGAGTAATTTGGAAAATAAAAATTAACTAATGTATAGGTGGCAATAGATAGAAATAATACAGGTATATAAAATATAGATTTAATAAGGAGGATTTCTTGTTTCTTCATAGGTTCTTCTAAATAAATTATTTTCATATTATTCTTTATGAATACTTAATTATACCTTAGGAATAGAGCTATTCTATACAATTTGAATAAAAAATTATTAGTTTTGGGAAGAAATGGAAGTTTTTGAAAAGATTGTAGAGTTACTTCAGAAAAGAAAAATGAGTAAAAAAGAGTTTGCTCTTAAGTTGATCTCAATGGAGCCCAGACTAAAAAGTACAGGTGAAGTTCCAAGTATGTCAACGATTTACAATTATCTTAATGGAAATAGAGAGATAAAAATAGAACTTTTACCGTATATTGCAGATATATTGAATGTGCCTGAACAAGCACTTTTTGGAAATGAAAAAAACAAGATAATTAAATATATATTTGATGATATAAATCCATCAGAATTGGAGTATATAAAGAGGATAGTGAAAGGCAAAAGTGAAAGTTTATCTGTAGATGATTTAAATGATATTGAAATGACAGCCAACCTATTAGAGTACGCACCGAAGAAAGTTATACTAAAAGTAAAAGAAAAACTAGAAAGCTACAAAGCATCCTATGAAGATTTAGATGATTTATGAAAAAGATTCAAGAACTTTATGTAAAAGATAAACCAAGAGAGAAGCTTTTAATAAAAGGTGCTAGTGGATTAAAAGATTATGAACTCTTAGCAATTTTACTAGGAAGTGGAAACAAAGAAAAAGATGTATTAAAACTATCCAAAGAGATCTTAAAAAAATTTCAAGATCTAAATCTATCAGATCCCAATAAACTTATTGAAGTAAAAGGTATAGGTACAGCCAAAGCTTGTATCATATCAGCAGCTTTAGAACTTTCTAAAAGACACCTCATTAGAACAAATATAGTTATTGACTCTCCAAAGGTTATCTATACCCTTCTTTCTGAATATAAAGATAAAAAACAAGAGTATTTTTTGGTTATTAATTTAGATGGTGGTAATAGAGTTATTAGTAAGAGTGTAGTTACAAAAGGTATTTTAAATGAGGTGATTATACATCCTAGAGAGGTTTTTGCTCCAGCCATTGAAGCTAGATCTGCGGCTATTATTATTGCTCATAATCATCCAAGTGGCTTAAATGAACCAAGTAAGGCAGATATACATATTACGAAACAACTTCAAGAGAGTGGTAAACTTTTAGGAATAGAGGTCTTAGATCATGTGATATTTTCTAAGACAGGGTATTTTAGTTTCAAGGAGAACTCTATGATTTAGAGTTCTTTTCTTTATATTCTTTAAAGAATTTTTTAATATTTCTTGCTGCTTGCCTAATTCTATTTGGATTTTCAATAAGAGCGATTCTTACATATTCATCACCATGAGGACCAAAACCAATACCAGGACTTACTGCAACTTTTGCTTTAATTAGAAGTTGTTTACTAAACTCTAAGCTACCAATGTCTCTAATAAACTCTGGAATTCTTGCCCAAATAAACATAGAGGCTTGAGGTGTTGGCATATCCCAACCTGCAGATGTGAAAGACTCTATCATTACATCACGTCTCTCTTGGTATTTTGTCTTAATATCTTCTACACATTGTTGGTCTTCATTAAGAGCAATAGTTGCTGCAACTTGAACAGGGGTAAACATACCGTAGTCTAACCAACTTTTAATTTTGATAAGAGCTCCAATAAGTTTTTGATTTCCAACTAAAAAGCCAACTCTCCATCCTGCCATGTTGTATGTTTTTGAAAGTGTATAACTTTCAACTGCAACATCTTTCGCACCTTCAACTTGAAAGATAGAAGGGGTTTTATATCCATCAAAAGTAACTTCTGCATATGCTATATCACTAATAATATAAAACCTCTCTTTTTTTGCCATTTCTACAAGTTTTTGATAAAAAGGCACACCAACTGTTATAGTTGTTGGGTTATTAGGAAAGTTTACAACAACATATTTTGGTCTTGGACTGGAGTTTTCAAAAGTTTCTTGTAAGCTTTGAAAAAACTTATCTTCATCTAGTGAAAGATTTTCATTCATCTCTAATTTAAATCTTGCAACATTCCCCCCTGCAAGGATAAATGCTTGAGAGTGAATAGGATAACAAGGATCTGGAACAACAGCAACATCTCCAGGGTTGGTGATTGCTTGAACAAGGTGAACATACCCCTCTTTAGATCCCATTGTAGCAACTGCTTCTGTTTCAGGGTCAAGATCTACATCGTACTTTCTTTTATACCAGTCTGTTACTGCCAGTCTTAATTTGTAAATACCTTTAGAGGCTGAGTAGCCATGGGTTTTTGGTTTTTTAATGCTATCGATTAATTTTTCAACAATATGATCTGGGGTTGGTCCATCTGGATTTCCCATAGAAAAATCAATAATATCTTCACCAGCTCTTCTACCTTCCATTTTTAGTTCGTTTACTGCTGCAAAAACATATTTAGGTAATCTTTTAATCTTTTCAAATTCTATTTCATCGAACATGTTTATTCCTTCCGTAAGCAAAGCTTGAGAAGGGACTCTTCAGTAGAGTGCCTTCTCATGCTTGTTGCTTTTTAATTATTATTAGTTTATTCTCTTACTTCTACTGTTATGCCTCTTTTAAGGCTGTCAATTCCATATCTATCACTGACTTTTATAAATTTAACATCATCACTCAAAGAGAAGTTTATCTCTCTTTTTGAACTATCGTACTTATGTACTTTTAAGATTTTAAGATCTTTATCAAAGAAAATTACTTTTGGATACCAATATCCTGTAGCTTTTTTTCTAATCTTTATTCTGGTGGCTTCAACTTCCATATCTAGCCAATACTCTCCATTAGGATTTAAAAGAGAATACTTCTCATCTTTTAGTTCCACTCTTTTAGCATCTTCAAAAGTGACGCCAATAGAAGCTATGTTGTAGATCCATTGGTTGTTTACTCTAGAGATATCAGTTACGTACATATTATATGTGGCTAATTTTTCTGTAAAAAGAACAGGATCTATAACATGGTCACTATTGTATGAGATCTTCCACTCTAGTTTAGTGCCTTTTTTTTGCATATATGCAGTTAGGTAGTAGCTATAACCCATCTCTCTTAGAATATCTGTAAGTGATTTAATAAAGATTTCAGAACCGATAGATGTTAAAAAGGTTGTATTAATCTGTTTTGGTTTTTTATAAAAGATCTTTAAAAGACCATTCTCTTTTAAGATCTTTACAATTTTTACATTATCAATTAAATCATCATTATAAAAAGATGTACGGTCTCTAAAAAGAATATTGATTAGTTTATGATGTCGTTTGTAGCTATCTTTATCTACAAGCATCTGAATTTTCTCATCAATAGCATCACCATAAAGAAATAGAGTTGCCAGTAGAAATAAAACTAATTTTTTCATTTAACTATTGAGCCGTTGTGCTTTTATCTTCAGCAGTTTTTGTTGTCTCTTCTTCAGATTTTTCTTTTTTTGGCTCAGGTTTCTTTTTCTTCTTTGGTGGAATATATTTTAATCTTTCAAATTTTCCATCAAAATATCTATATTTTTGAGGACCTCTTCTTCTTAATTCCTCTCTTTTTTCTCCAGAAACAAGAGTAAAATATCCATGACCAAAAGTAATTGTGTAATCTTTTTCTGGATCTAAATCGTGAGTTCCTTTAAAGATCTTATTTTTTGTTTTCTTTGTATCGTTATCTCTAATTCCAACCCATAGATCTTGTTTTGATTCAATGTAGACTTTTTCTACTTTTTTCTCAATAACTTTTGGAGCTAACTTCCCAGCTTCTTCTTTTGCCTTTGTTGGATTAAAAGGTTTTGGCTCAATCGTGATTGCTTTAGGTTCTTCTGTACTTTTGTTTGTCTCAATAGCTTTTTTTGCTTCTTGGACAATCTCTTTATTTTTTATTACTTTTTCTGGAGTTTTATTTGAAGATACAGTTGAATAAATTAAGCTAATAGCAGCAGCAATAGCAATAATAACAACTAAGTAGAGTAGTTTTGTTTTAACATCTGTTGAAGTTTTTTCCCTAGAAACAACAAAGATCTCATCTTGAACCTCTTTAGCTCCTGTCTCTTCTAAAAAGTCATCTAACCATTCTGACATATCGATGTCGTAATCTCTTTTAAATATCTTTGTAAAACCAATAGCTTTAGAGTGGTTGAAAGAAGCATAATCCTTACTTAAAATTGCTCTAATCTCAAGAATTGAGATGTGAGTTTTTTTACTTACCTCTTCAATGTCTAATTTCTCTATCTGTTCTAAACACTCCATTAACTTCTCCTAATTACAACTTTTCATTCTATCTATTAAAATACCAGCAGCAACACTGACATTTAAAGAGTCAAAATTATTTGACATCTCTATTTTTGTTAATCTATCCATCGCTCTAACAACTTTTTTAGGCAACCCTTCTCCTTCGCTTCCAAGAAAAAGAGCTTTTTTTGAGTAACTTGAATAATCAATTTTAGAATCACCATCTAGTGAACTACCAAAACTGGCAAACTTACTCATTTTTAATTGATTTACAACTTCCATTGGATTTTTCTCAAAACCAATTGGAAGATCCAATAAAGCTCCACTACTTGTTCTTACAGCACCTTCAAGCTTTATCCCATTAACACCAGTAAGAATAATTCCATCAACTCCCAGTGCAAATGCAGTTCGGGTAATAGAACCAATATTCCCAATATCTGTCACCCCACAAAGAACAAGTAAAAAGTCATTTTTCACCAACTCTTTGATTGGCGTAAACTCAATCTCTTCAATATCGGCTAAAATTCCTTGATGATTACCATTTTTCGCCATTGCTTGAGCTTTTTTGTTATCCACTCTAATTATTTTGGCACCAGTTTTTGTAATCTTTGAAAAAAGAGCTTTATCGATCTCTTTGTTTAAAAAGACTTCTTTAACTTTTTTCGGATGTTTTTCTAATAAATGTAAAACAGGTTGTTTACCATAAATAATCATGTATATATTATATCCAGAAGTACCTAACAGTGAAGGTTAATTGCTTAAAAGCTTTTTATACCACTCTTTAGGGGAGATATCTGTAATTTCTGCTAAAAGTTTTGCTTTCTCTTTTATTTTCAGATCTGAATTTTTTATTTCTTCAATTTTTAAAGAGTTATCATCTTCAGATCTAGGAGCAACAATTACTGTCCATTCACCTTTTATTTGGGTCTCTTTCAGTTGATTATAAAGTTCTGAAACACTGCTTTTGTAGATCTTTTGATACATCTTTGTCAGCTCTTTTACAAGAAATACAGTTCTATTCTCATCTAGTTTGGAAATTTCTTCAAGCAAAGAAAGTAGCCTTGTTGGAGATTCATAAAAAATTGAAGGATACTTGCTATCTAGAAGATCTTCAATATCTTTTTTTCTCTCTTTTCCTTTATTGTGTAAAAAACCTAAAAAAGTAAATTTACTCTCAACAAATCCACTAAGAGAGTAGGCAGTGAGAACTGCATTTGCTCCAGGAAGAGAATCAATTTTAATATTGTTATCAATACAAAACTGAGCTAGATAAGCACCAGGATCACTGACACAAGGGGTCCCTGCGTCACTTAAAAAGACACAGTTTTTTTCTAATATTTCTAAATCTAAGCCCTCTATTTTTGAAGCTTCTGTGTGGGAGTTTAAAGAGATAAATTCTTTATTATCTTTTGTTTTAAGATCTAGCTTTTCTCCAAGTAAATGGATTAGTCTTTTTACAACTCTAGTGTCTTCGCAGAAAAAAATATCTGCATTTTCAAGGGTTTTAACGGTTCTGTATGTAATGTCCTCTAGATTCCCTATAGGTGTGGAGACAAAAGTAACCATAGTTAAGAAGAGAAATAAGGTAGCAAAAAGCTACCTCAAATTTTAGTGGCTTATTTAATGCCGTATTTTTTGTTAAATTTCTCGATTCTACCAGCTGCGTCAACCATTTTATTTTGACCAGTAAAGAATGGGTGACACTTGTCACAAATATCTAATCTGATTTTTTCAGTCGTTGACTCTACTGTAAATGCGTTACCACATGCACAACTAACTTCACATTTAAATGACTCTGGGTGAAAATCTTTTTTCATCTTTTAACCTATTAAATAATATTTTGGGAGAGGAATTATACAGATAAAAAATTAGATTAAGCTTAAATTAGGTTAATTCTTTTATAATGCGTTTAGAGTAAATAACATAGTAATATAAGATTTTGTTTGAAAAATTTTTTCAGACAAGGGAGATTTTAAGATTGAAAATACCTTTTTGTAAACCAAATATCCAAGAGATTAATAATGAATATCTAAGAGATTCCCTAAATCCAGAAAGTGGATTGGTAGAGGAATTAGAAAATAGAGTAGCAAATTATATTGGGTCAAAGTACGCTGTTGCTGTAACCAATGGGTTTAGTGCCTTTCACCTTTCATTAAGTGCATTGAATTTAAAAAGAGGGGATAAAATCATGATCCCTATAAACTCTCATCCTTCAATAGCAGAAGCAATTAGACATTTTGATGCAGAACCTATCTGTATTGACGCTGATGAAAATAGCTTTAATATGGACTTAGATCTTTTTGAAGAGACTTTAAAAAATAATTCTTCAAAAAAATTGAAAGGTGCGGTAATCTCATCTATTGCAGGTCAACCTGTAGATCTTGAGAGAGTTTATAAGTTGGCAAAAGAGTATAAGATATTTATTTTAGAAGATGGAAGTCATGGACTTGGCGGAATATATGATGGAGAAAAAATAGGATCACTTTATGGAGATCTAACAGTGTTTTCTTTTTCTCCTTTGGAATCTCCTCTTTCTTCAAATGGTGCAGTAATTACAACTAATGATGAAGATATTTACAAAAGAGCAGTACTTTTAAGAGATAATGGAATTGTTAGAGAAAATGATGATGATATTTACTATATATATGATGTTGTAGATATTGGTTTTGATTACAAAATGTCAAAAATCAATGCTGCATACTGTCTTAGCGAGTTTGATATTTTAGATAAAACTTTAAAAAGAAGAAAAGAGATAGCTAAACAATATAGAGATCTTTTAAAAGATATGACAAATATAATTCTCCCAGTAGAAGAGAGAGAACACTCTTATTACTCTTTTATTATTAAGATTGATAAAAATAGAGATGGTTTTGCAAGAAAGTTAGCAACAGAAGGTATTCAAACAGGTCTCCAATACACTCCAATTCATATGCTTACCTACTATAAAAATAAATATGAACTGAAAATCACAAGCTTCCCTAAAGGATTGAAAAACTATCAACAGATGTTGTCAATTCCAATCTACTCATCTTTAACAGATGAGGATATTTATCACATAACTGATTCAATTAAAAAAATAGTAGCTGGAAAATATTGGTAAGCAACAACCTATTTTTTTTAAAAATTGAGGAGTATTTATACGACTCCCCATATTTGTGGCAAAAAATTCTTTCTTGGATGTTACTACCTTTAACCCTAATCTATTGCATTATTGTTGTAATTCAACACAAGTCAAAAAAGCCTAAAGATCTAGGAATCAAAGTTGTAAGTATTGGAAATATTGTCCTTGGAGGAACAGGAAAAACTCCTTTTACAATAGCTCTTGCCAGTGGTTATCACAACTCTGCAATTGTTCTCAGAGGTTATAAAAGAGAGACAGAAGGTGTTCTTGTTGTCAGCCAAAATGGAACTATTCTTTCCAATGTAAAACAAGCTGGTGATGAAGCGATGGAGTATGCAAAAGCTCTTTTTAACTCTTCTGTAATTGTTGCAGAAAATAGAGAAGAGGGAATTAAAAAAGCGAAAGATCTAAGATGTGATGTTGTTTTTTTAGATGATGGTTTTAGACATAATTCAATTGAAAAACTAGACATACTTTTAAAACCAAATAAAACTCCAAAGAATAAATTTTGCCTTCCAAGTGGAGGATATAAAGCACCTCTTAGCTTTTATAAAAAAGCAGACATTGTGGCAAAAGAGGGAGTTGATTTTAGAAGATCTGTTGTAACAGATAATCCAACCAAGAAGATGGTTTTAGTAACGGCTATTGCAAGACCGTTAAGATTGAAACCATATGTTCCAGCCGATATTGAAAAGTTTTACTATCCAGATCATCACAGCTATGAAAAAGAAGAGTTGGTAAAGATCTTAATGAAAACAGGAGCTACATCAATTCTTACAACTGAGAAAGATGCTGTAAAAATGGCAGGGATGGATCTTCCACTGTCAATTTTAAGATTAAAAATTACTATAGATAATGAGATTGTAAACACAGTAAAACAATATATTGAAGAAGATGAAATTAATGAAGGAGAAGATGTAGAATGGTAGAAAGATATGCCCGAGAAGAGATGACACAGCACTGGACACAGCATGCAAGATATGCAGCTTGGTTAGAGGTTGAAAAAGCAGCGGTAAAAGCTTGGAATAAATTAGGACTTATTCCTGATGAAGATTGTAAGAAGATTGTTGAGAATGCAACGTTTTCTGTTGAGAGAATCGAAGAGATAGAAGCTGTTACAAAGCATGATTTAATTGCATTTACGACAAGTGTTAGTGAAAGCCTTGGTGATGAGTCTAGATGGTTTCACTATGGGATGACAAGCTCTGACGCTGTTGATACAGGTGTCGCTCTGCAGATGAAAGCCTCTTTAGAGATTATCATTAGAGATGTGAAGATGCTTATGGAGTCTATTAAGAAAAGAGCTGAGGAGCATAAGATGACTTTAATGGTTGGTAGATCTCACGGTATTCATGGTGAGCCTATTACATTTGGTCTTACACTGGCTGTTTGGTATGATGAGATGACCAGACACCTTAAGAATCTTGAAGAGACAATGGACGTTATTGCTATTGGTCAGATCTCTGGGGCAATGGGGAACTTTGCCCATGCTCCACTTGAACTGGAAGAGTTGGCAATGGCTGAACTTGGTTTAAAACCAGAGCCTTGTTCAAATCAAGTTGTTCATAGAGATAGATACGCAAGACTTGCTACAGCTCTTGCAATGATGGCTTCTTCAATTGAAAAATTTGCTGTTCAAGTAAGACATTTACAAAGAACAGAAGTTTACGAAGCAGAAGAGTTTTTTGCAAAAGGTCAAAAGGGATCTTCTGCAATGCCTCACAAGAGAAACCCTATTCTTACAGAAAACATTACAGGACTTGCAAGAATTATTAGAGGATATTGTATCCCAGCAATGGAAAATGTTGCTCTATGGCACGAGAGAGATATTTCTCACTCTTCAACTGAAAGATTTTGGTTACCAGATGCTTTTATCACAACAAACTTCATGCTTCACAGAATGAACAATGTAATTGCAAACTTAACTGTAATGCCTGAGAATATGATGAAAAATCTAAATCTAACTGGTGGTTTAGTATTTTCTCAAAGAGTTCTTTTAGAGCTTCCAAAAGCGGGTGTTTCTAGAGAAGATGCTTATAAAATTGTTCAAAGAAATGCGATGAAAGTTTGGGAGGAGATCCAACAAGGAAAGCCAACACTAAATGAAAAAGGTGAGTCAATTTATTTAGGGCATTTATTAGCTGACGAAGATCTAAGATCTAAGTTAAGTGAAGAGGAGATAAGAGAGTGTTTTAACTATGACTACTACACAAAAAATGTTGATGGAATTTTCAAAAGAGTGTTTGGGTAATATTTCAAATATAGAATAAAAAATACAAAGAGAGAATATGAAAAATAAAAAACGTGGTGGGTTTTCACTTATTGAATTAATGGTTGTAATTATTATTTTAGGTCTTTTAGCATCATTTGTAATGCCAAATATTATGGGTAAAGGTGAACAAGCAAAGCAAAAACTAGCTTGTACACAAATGAAAAGTATGTCCCAATCTGTTGAGCTTTTCAAACAAGATAATGGATCTTATCCAGAGACGGAAGAGGGATTAGAAGCTCTTGTAAAAAATCCTGATTCCGAAAAATATAGTGGTTTTATGCCTGGTGGTTATTTTGCAGGGAAAAAGGTTCCTAAGGATCCTTGGAAGCACAACTATGTATATTCAGCAACAGAAGATGGTTTTGATATAATGAGTTTTGGTGGTGATGGTAAAGAGGGTGGAGAAGAAGAAAAAAGAGATATCATCCTTTCCCAGTGCGAGAACAACTAAAAATTAAAAGATATAAAACTTCTGCATTTACGATATTAGAACTACTGATTGTAGTTCTAATTATCGGTCTTTCTTACTCTTTAGTAGTTAGTAAAATGGCTAATAATAAAAAAAAGAATTCTAAAATTATAATGAATTGTATGAAACAGTTTAACAAGAATATAAAGACATAGAATTTAAAATTTATGTAAACGAAAATAATTAAAATATTTATATTAATAATGATGAAAATTTTAATAATATTCTAAAGAAATATGACAATGATAATTTTATTTAAATTTATATTGAGTAAAATGATAATCAAATAAAAGAAAAATCTAATTAAGATAGAA
>JAOXRY010000233.1 GCA_025800305.1 Campylobacterales bacterium
TTCTATCTAGTGTTACTGTCATGGTGTTTTCATCATTAGAAAAGACTAGGGTTGAAATAAAAACTATAAATAGTAGCTGTTTCATCTTGCTCCTTTTTTATTTATAAGGAGAAGTTTAAATTATTATATGGACAATATAATGTCGTTTTTTCTCTGTGTGATATTTTATGAACTAATATATTATATATTGTTGGATATTATTGAAATAGTGGCAGATTAAGATTAACAATTACCGCTAAACTTCTCCATAGTAGCACTTCCAGAACCGGTTACACCATCTCTTTTTACAACTTTTAAAACAGTCTGAATAATAATATTCAGATCCCCAACAAAAGAGATATTCTCCACATACTCCACATCAAAGCTAAATCTATCTTCCCAAGTCTGATTATTTCTTCCATTGACTTGTGCTAGACCTGTGATTCCTGGAAGGATATTGTGTCTTTTCTTTTGCTCTTCATTGTAGAGATCTAAATACTCAACCAAAAGAGGTCTAGGTCCTATAAAACTCATCTCTCCTTTGAGGACATTAAGAAGTTGAGGAAGTTCATCAAGGCTTAGAGATCTAATTATTTTTCCAGCTTTTGTTAATCTTTTTTCATCAGGGAGAAGTTCTCCGTTTTCATCAGTTTCGTTTGTCATTGTTCTAAATTTAAAGATTGTAAAGATCTTCTCATCTTTTCCCGGTCTTTTTTGGGCAAAGACGATTGGAGAGCCTATTGAGATCTTGACAGCTAAAGCAGAGAGTATGATTAGTGGAGAGAAAACTATCAGTAGAATTAGAGATAAAGATCTGTCTAATAGAGGTTTAAATATGTGCTGATAGATTTTCATAATACTCCATATATTTTTTCACAACTGTATGGCTGGAAAAGTTATCTATTGTCTTTTGATACGCATTCTCTGCCATCTTAGATCTTAGCGTATCATCTTCTAAGATCTCTTCAGTCTTCTGGCTTAAGATCTCATAGTTCTCTACAGGAACTAAATAACCATTATATCCATTATCGACAACCTCTTTACATCCTACAGTATCAGTTGTAATCATAGCTTTTTTCATTGCACCAGCTTCTAAAAGAGTTCTTGGTGTTCCCTCTCTATAGCTTGGAAGAACAAAAAGATCACAAAGTTCGATAATCTCTCTCACATCCCATCTCTCACCAAGATACTTTACATAAGGAGAGTGTAGAAACTTCTCATCTAAACTTCCAGGATTTCCAATGTCACTTCCTCCAACAAATAAAAAGAGATAGCCTTTCTCTTTTAAGATCTCAGCAGATTTGTAATATTCCACAACTCCTTTGTGTTTTATTGCTCTTGCTATCATAAGAATAACTTTTTTTCCTTCAGGGTTTATCTCTTCTCTTAGAAGATCTAACTTCTCTTTATCAACACTCTCTTTGGAGAAAAACTCAGTATCAACACCAGAACTAACAACAAGCTTTGTTTTCTCTTTTTTTACAATCTTTTTCTCTACAAAATACTTTAGATCATCACTGTTTTGAAAGATAACCCCATGGGCTTTTCTAAAAGCACTTTTATAGAGTTTTTCCATCGTATTTTTAACGATTGTTGCTTTTTTTGATTTGCTGATATAGAAACTTCCAAGCCCTGTAACAGTTGAGATAATAACGGGAACTTTCGCTAGATCTCCAGCGACTGCTCCGTAGATATTTGGTTTGGCAGTGAAAGAGTGGAGAATATCAAGATCTAGGGGTTTTACAACTTTAAAAATATTATGAATAGTTTTTAATTCTTTCAGAGGATTGAGACTCTTTCTTGAGATCTTATATTCGATGACTTCAATTCCCTCAGATCTCAGTTTCTCACATCCTTCTGAGCAAGGAGTAATGGCATAGACTTTATGTCCATTGGAGATCAGCCTTTTCATAATTGGGAGGCGAAAAAGATAGAGGTTCATGTCAAAATGGGATAAAAAACCAATTCTCATAGAAATCCTTTTGAACATTATATAAAAAGTAGTATTTTGAACATTATTAATACTACCTTAAGATTTAAAATTAACTTAAATTATTCAATTTAAGAGCAACAAGAAAATGATATATTATTTATTTATCTTAAATCTAAGAGGAGATTAATGTTTGAAAATCTAAAAATCGTTGTTCGGGGCAGACTTATTATAGCATTGGTTGTAATAGGTTTTCTAGCCAATATAGGTTTCATTTACAGTTCTTTAAATAGCCTTTCTTTAAAAAATCAAAATACTAATTTGATTTTAGAAAGAGAGAGTATTATGAAGTCTTTAATGGTCGCAGGATTGTTGTTTAATAGTTCTAAAGGGGTCGTGTTTATGAACCCAAATAGTCAAAAAGCTAAGCAGACTATGAAAACAGCTATTGGCAAATTAAATAAAACAATGAAAGAGTTAAAGAAAAACTCTCCTCAGACTTATAAGAAGATTGAAAAAGAGTACATTGCAATGAGAGATTACTCAACGCAGTTAGTAAAAAGTGCAATGGACGGAAACCCTATAACAAAACCTCAAAATAAAGAGGCACTGGCAAAGTGGAGAGGACTAAAGTTTAAAGTCCAACCGATTGCACAACAAAGTAGAAAAGAAGCGGCAAAATCTAAAAAAGAGTACGATGAATATTCATCAGGAGTAAATCAATTTGTGATAGTTGCTTCACTTTTAGGTTTGGTGTTTTTTGTAGCGTTTATGTACGCATTGATAAGAAGTATTACTACCTCTATTGAACAACTTGAAGAAGTAACAAAAGATCTAAGTCATGGAGAAGGAGATCTTACAAGAAGATTAATCCTTCATGGAAAAGATGAACTTACAGAAGTAAGCCACTATATTAATGGTTTTATTGAAAAAATTCAAAATATTGTTATTGAGACGAAAAAAGTATCTTTAGAAAATCTTTCTCTTTCTTCTGAACTAAACAGCACTGTCATTTCGATAGAAAAAAGATTAGAAGAAGAGTCAGCAGAGTCTGACAAAACAAAGTCTATTGGTGATGGGATAAAAAGTAAAATTTGTGATTCTTCTAAAATGGTTCAAAAAACAGGAGATGATGTTGATGAAGCCTGTCACTCATTAGGTAAGGTTTCACAAGAGTTTGGAAAGCTTGTTGAGAATATTCATCATGTTTCCGAAGAAGAGAATCAAACCGCAGAAAGATTAAATCAGCTAAGTGATGAGACAGAACAAGTGAAAAATGTTCTCTCTATTATCTCTGACATTGCAGAGCAGACAAATCTTCTAGCATTAAATGCTGCCATAGAAGCAGCAAGAGCTGGAGAACATGGTCGTGGTTTTGCTGTTGTTTCTGATGAAGTTAGAAAACTGGCAGAGAGAACTCAAAAAAGTTTAGTTGAGATTAATTCAACAATCAATATTATTGTTCAAAGCATTACAGATTCCAGTGAGAAGATGAATAAGAATGCAGAAAATGTAGAGCTTTTAGTCGGTGCATCAAAAGATCTTGAAGAGAGAATCGAAAATATTGAAACTATTATGAATAGTGTTAAAACAGTTTCCCAAGAATCTACACAGACATCAATGGAGGTTGGAAAAGATACAGAGGATATTTTAAAAAGAATCGATATTATTGATGATTATTCAAAAGAGAACACAAGAAGTGCAGAAGAGTTAACAGATGCTTCTAAACAGTTGGCAGATCTTGCTTCATCACTAAATGAGAGATTAGAAACTTTTAAAGCTTAGTAATAGCTTTTTTTGTCAAAGAGGAGATAGGAAAGGTATGGATTTTATTAAGATCTGCCCAAACTATTTCCTCCTTAAAACTCTCAATTTTATAAAGATTCACTGTTAACTTATATTTAGTGTAGCTGTGTTTAAAATCTCCTAAAAAATCTTCTTCTATTGGCTTAACAGAAGGAAGTTCAAGCATATTTTTATACATATTTCCAGAGGACGGTGTTAACGCAATTTTCCCATTTTCAATTAAAACTCCATAAAAAAGATCCATAGAGATATACTCTTTCTTTTTTACCTTTGTATAAAGTTCTGGTTCCTCTTTTCCCTGACACTTTTTCTCTAAAGGGCAACTTGGACATTTTGGATTTTTAGGAAGACAGATAAGAGATCCTAAATCCATTAAACCAAGATTGTGATTTCTTGGATCTTTTATATTTAAAAACTCTTCTGCTATTTTCCAGATCTCTTTTTCTTTTGGATTTACAAGAGCAAAGAATCTTTTTAAAACCCTTGAAATATTTGTATCTACAACAGGAATTTCTTGGTTTAATCCAAAGCTACAAACAGCACTGGCAGTATAGGCACCAACTCCAGAAAGTTTCATTAGATCTTGTACATTTGTTGGAAGTTTATCTTTTGCTTCATTGGCAGATTTATGAAGATTCTCTGCCCGTCTATAGTAACCAAGACCACTCCAAGAAGCCAAAACTTCATCTAAAGAGCTATTAGCAAGATCTTTTAAAGTAGGGTATTTCTCTAGGAACTTTGGATAATACTCCTCTTTTACACGGCTTACTTGTGTTTGTTGAAGCATTATTTCACTAAGGTAGACATGATACAGATTATCAGTATTTCTCCAAGGTAAATCATGCCTACCATATTTCTCATACCAATTTAAAAGAGCTTGTTGGGATTTTTTATACATCAAAAAATTATACCAAAGGATGTATGGTTGAGTTTAGAAGTGTACAATAAGTTTACAATTTAACTCAAAAGGAAAAATATGATGGAGACTTTTATTACATTTTTTATCTTTATAGCAATGACCAGTATTTTTGTGATTCACCTCTATTGGATGAAAGGTGGAGTTTGGCCAGGAAAAAATTATCAAGATCTTGTAGATAAAGTATTAGGGATTGGAAATACCCTTCCATCAAAGCGGGATTTTTATTTTGTAAATACATTTTTTATTTTAATGGCTATTTTTCCTTTGTGTAAATACTTCTCTTGGGGAGTAGTGGAAGAGAAATATTTTAAGTATATTTCACTTTTTTTTGCAATTGTATTTTTTATAAGAGCAAGTACTATATTTTTTCCAAAAATTATAGGCAAAGCAAATAAAAAATTTAGAGAATTAAATAGAAAAGTTTACACTCCACTTTGTTTGGCTTTAGGGTGTGGTTATTTCTATCTTTATATGATATAAAAAAACTAAGTCTTAACAAAATTGTTAAGACTTAGTCCATCTACTCAATAGTTTCTGCAGGAACGTGAACTTGACCGTCCATGATTACTCTAGCAGATCTACTCATAGCAACTTTTTCAATTTCTATTTTGTTACCATCTTGTTTGATTGTTGCGCCAACTCTTAGCGTCCCTGATGGGTGACCAAAAACCACACTATCTCGCTCCCCTCCACCAGCCGCTAAGTTTACAAGTGTTCCAGGGATACATGCTGCAACACCTAAAGCAACGGAGGCGGTGCCCATCATCGCGTGGTGAAGTTGACCCATTGATAGAGCTCTGGCATTAAGATCTATCATATCGGATTTTACTTCTGCTCCACTAGATGAGACGTAGTCTTGTGGCTTAGAAACAAAGGCTACTTTTGGTGTATGCTGTCTTGTTTCTGCTTCTTTTAAGTCAGAGATTAGACCCATTTTCATAGCACCGTATGCTCTTATTGTTTCAAATCTTTCCAGTGCTTTTTCGTCACTATTAATATCAGGTTGTAGTTCTGTTCCTTTATAGCCAATCTCATCAGCATTTAGAAAGATTGTAGGAATACCTGCTGTAATCATTGTTGCTTTAAAAGTTCCGATTCCAGGAACTTCTAAATCATCAACAATATTTCCTGTTGGAAATAGTTTCTCATCAGGGTCAACAGGAGCTACGAACTCAATAATAACTTCTGCCGCAGGGAAAGCAACACCGTCAAGGATGAATTCACCCATCTCTTGTACAACGCCGTTTGCCATTGGAACGTAAGCGATAATTGTTTTTTGGATCTGTGTTTGCCAGATTCTAACTTCAACAATACCGTTTTCTACTAATTTAGACTCATCAACTAAACCAGATTTAATCGCAAAAGAACCAACCGCGCCAGAGAGGTTACCGCAGTTACCACTCCAGTCTACAAAAGGTTTATCGATTGCAACTTGACCAAAATAGTAATCAACATCGTGATCATCTCTTTGGCTTTTACCAACGATAACAGTTTTACTTGTACTAGAAGTAGCGCCGCCCATTCCATCAATCTGTTTTTTGTACGGATCTGGACTACCTACAACTCTTAAAAGGAATTTGTCTTTCTTTTCTTTGTCATTCCAGATCTCAGCTGGGATGTCAGCAAGATTAAAAAAAGTTCCTTTACTAGTCCCACCACGCATATACGTAGCAGGAACTTTAATTTGCGGTTTATACATTTTTATGCCTCACTTGCAATAACGTCTTTTGCAAACTTCTGTAAGATACCACCAGCGTTGTAAACTGCAACTTCTGCACTTGTATCTAGTCTACATAACACAGGGATTTTTACAATTTCGCCGTTTGCTCTTGTCATTACAACAGTTAAAGTAGTTCTTGGTGTGATTTCACCTGTTACTTCGAAAGTTTCACTACCGTCAATTGCGTATGTATTTCTTGTTTCACCTTCTTTGAATTGAAGAGGTAATACACCCATACCAACAAGGTTTGTTCTGTGAATTCTCTCGATTGATTCAGCAACTAAAACTTCAACACCAGCTAGTCTAACACCTTTTGCAGCCCAGTCACGTGAGCTTCCTTGACCATAGTTAGTTCCAGCAACAATAATTAGACCTTGTTTTCTTTGGTTATAAGTCTCGATTGCTTCCCACATTCTAGACTCTTTTGCCTCAGGCATAATTTTTGTTAGAGATCCCTGCTTAACGTTACCGTCAGCGTCTTTACACATTTCATTAAATAGTTTAGGGTTTGCTAGAGTTGCTCTAGACGCTGTATTGTGATCCCCTCTATGTGTTGCATATGAGTTAAGATCATCAATAGGTAGACCCATTTTAATACAGTACTCACCAGAAGCAGATTCAGGAAGAATTGCATTTGATGGTGATAAGTGGTCTGTTGTGATGTTATCTGGGAATACACCTAATGGTCTTAGATCTTTAAGTGCTGGTCTTCCCATAAATTCATCATCCCAGTATGGTGGTTTTTGAATATATGTCGACTGTGGATTCCAGTTATAGAATGGCTCAGCTTTCTCACCCTCAACACCGTCTCTTGCGAACATTGGGTCATAAATTTCACCAAACATCTCTGGTTTAACAGCACTGTTTACAACTTCGTCAATCTCAGCGTCACTTGGCCATAGATCTTTAAGTGTAATATCATTGCCATTAGAATCTTTTCCTAATACGTCTTTTTCAATATCGAATCTAATTGAACCAGCGATTGCATAAGCAATTACTAGTGGAGGAGAAGCTAAGAATGCCTCTTTTACGTATGGATGGATTCTACCGTCAAAGTTTCTGTTTCCTGAAAGAACAGCAGTTGTATAGATCTCATTATCAACAGCCTCTTTTTGGATTTTTGGATCTAATGCACCACTCATACCATTACAAGTTGTACATGCAAAACCAACAATACCAAAACCAAGTTTTTCTAATTCTGGCATTAAACCAGACTCTCTTAGGTAAAGTTGTGCAACTTTAGAACCAGGTGCTAAAGATGATTTAACCCATGGTTTTCTTGTTAAGCCAAGCTCATTTGCTTTTTTAGCAAGAAGACCTGCTGCAACAACGTTTCTTGGGTTAGAAGTATTTGTACAAGACGTAATTGCTGCAATTAAAACAGCGCCGTCTGGCATTGTGTCTTCTTTGATTTCGATGTTTTTAGTTATTCCTTCAGCTTCTAAAGTTGAAGTTGGAACTAGTTTGTGTGGCTTAGACGGACCAGCTAAAGATCTTGTGACTTCTGTTAAATCAAAAGTTAAAGTTCTAGCGTATGTAGCGTTTTCAAATTGGTCAGCCCATAAACCGTTAGCTTTAGCATACGCCTCAACTAATTTAATTTGATCACTATCTCTACCAGTTACTCTTAAGTAATCAATAGTTTGCTCATCAATAGCGAACATACCAGCACTTGCACCATACTCTGGAGTCATGTTAGCGATGGTTGCTCTATCACCAAGGTTGAGGTACCCAATACCAGAACCGTAGAACTCTAAGTAAGCAGAAATAACGTTGTTATCTCTTAAGAACGCAGTTAATGCTAAAGCGATATCTGTAGCTGTGATACCTTCCGCTCTTGTACCAGTGATTTCAACACCGATAATCTCTGGAACTCTCATATAAGATGGATTTCCAAGCATTACGTTTTCAGCTTCAAGACCACCAACACCAACAGCGATAACGCCCAGTGCGTCAACGTGAGGAGTGTGTGAGTCAGTTCCTACTAATGTATCAGGACTAGCGATTCCATCATCGTTGTGAACAACAGGAGACATCTTCTCTAGGTTGATTTGGTGCATAATACCGTTACCTGGAGGAATAACATCTACATTGTCAAATGCTTCTTTTGTCCAGTTAATAAAATCGAATCTATCAGCATTTCTTCTATCTTCGATATCTCTATTTTTTTGGAAAGCATCTGGATCAAAACCACCACATTCAACAGCTAAAGAGTGATCAACAATTAACTGTGTAGGAACAACTGGATTAACTTTTTGTGGATCCCCGCCCTCTTTTGCTATTGCTTCTCTTAGACCTGCTAAATCAACAAACGCTGTTAAACCTAAAATATCGTGACAGATAACACGGCTTGGGTACCAAGGGAAATCTTTATCAGTTCTTTTTTCAATTAATTGAACTAAAGAATCTTTAAGATCTGCCTCTGGGCATTTTCTAATTAGGTTCTCTGCTAATACTCTTGATGTATAGTTAAGCTTTTCAAATGAGCCAGGTTGAATCTCTTCAACCGCAGCTTTTACATCATAATATTTAGCATCAATACCCTCTAATGACTTTAAATATTTATCCCTATTCATATTTATTCTCTTTCTTCTAAAGGAACATATTTTAGGTTCTCTGGTCCTGTATAGTTAGCAGAAGGTCTGATGATTTTTCCATCCTCTCTTTGTTCAATAACATGTGCACCCCATCCACTTGCTCTTGCGATAATAAAGATTGGAGTAAACATATCTGTTGGAATTCCCATTGCGTTATAAGAAACTGCAGAGAACCAATCTAAGTTAGGAAACATCTTCTTAGCGTCAAACATTACAGACTCAATTCTTTCTGCAACATCATACATTAATGTATCGTTATTCTCATCTGCTAAATCTTTAGCAACCTTTTTAATTACAACATTTCTTGGATCACTAATTGTATAAACAGGGTGACCAAAACCAATGATGATTTCTTTTCTTGCCATTCTCTCTTTGATATCAGACTCTGCTTCATCAGCACTTGAATATCTTTCTTGAATTCTAAATGCTTCTTCATTTGCTCCACCATGTTTTGGTCCTCTTAAAGCACCAATTGCACCAGTCATTGCAGAGAACATACATGAATTTGTTCCAGCTACTACTCTTGCTGTAAAAGTAGAAGCATTAAACTCATGTTCTGCATAAAGAATTAAAGAAGTATGCATAGCTCTTACCCACTTATCACTTGGTTTTTTACCATGAAGTAGGTGTAAAAAGTGGCCACCAATTGTTTCATCATCTGTTACTAAGTCAATCTTTTTATTGTTGTGAGAGTAGTGATACCAGTAAAGAAGAATCGAACCAAAACAAGCCATCAATCTATCTACAATATCTTGTGCGGCCTCTTTTGGATGACTTTGATCCTCAGGCTCCATACAACCAAGAGCTGAACAGCCTGTTCTCATAACATCCATTGGATGAGTGTCTTTTGGAAGTTGTTCTAGTACAACTTTGACACTTTTAGGTAGATCTCTCATCCCTTGTAGTTTCTTTTTATACTCAGCTAATTCTGCTTTATTTGGAAGCTTCTCATGTACGATTAAATATGCAATCTCTTCAAACTCTGCTTGTGTCGCAAATTCTAAAATGTCATAACCTCTATAGTGTAAGTCATTTCCAGTTCTACCAACTGTACAAATCGCTGTATTTCCTGCCGCTGTTCCTGATAGTGCTACTGATTTTTTACCCATGATAGTTCCTTCTTATTTTTTACAAGCAAATAGCTGATCTAGTTTGTCTTCATATGAGTGATAATCTAACATCTCATAAAGTTCTGCTCTTGTTTGCATAATGTCAAGGACGTCTGCTTGTGTACCTTTTTCTTTAATTGTTTTAAATACTTCAAAAGCACCTTTATTCATCGCTCTAAAACCAGATAGTGGATATAGAACCATATCAATACCAACACCAGCAAGTTCATCAACAGTAAACATTGGAGTTTTACCAAACTCTGTGATATTTGCTAAAACTGGTACGTTAATCGCAGATGTAAAATCTTTATACTCTTCTAAAGTGTGAATAGCTTCAGCGAAAATCATATCTGCTCCAGCTTCAACATAAGCATTTGCTCTATCTAGGGCTGCTTGTTGTCCTTCACTTGCATGTGCATCTGTTCTTGCCATAATTACAAACTGACTATCTGTTTTAGCATCAACAGCAGCTTTTACTCTATCGCTCATCTCATCAATTGAAACTAACTCTTTGTTTGGTCTGTGACCACACCTTTTTTGTGCTACTTGATCTTCAATATGAAAACCAGCTGCACCTGCTGCTGTCATCTCTCTAACAGTTCTTGCAATATTAAATGCTCCACCCCAACCTGTATCAGCGTCAACTAATAATGGCAGATCAGATCTACCTGTGATTCTTCTAATATCGATACATACATCTTCTAGCATTGTCATACCAAGATCTGGTAGACCATAACTTGCATTTGCAACACCAGCACCTGAAAGATATAGTGCTTTTGCTCCAGCTGCTTTTGCTTGGATTGCACTGTATGCGTTAATTACACCTAAGATTTGTAGTGGATGTTCTTCTTTTAAAGCTTCTCTAAATTTTTTTCCTGCACTCATGATATATTCCTTAGTTAAATTATTGTAGGCGGGGAAAGTATCCCCCGCAAGAAAAGTGAATTTTACTGAATCACTCTTTTTAGTTTTGGATAGGGTAACCTAAACCTTTTACTGCCTCTGCGATTTCATCCATAATAGCTGGATCGTCGATTGTAGCTGGCATTTTCCACTCTGTTCCATCTGCAACAGATTTCATTGTTCCTCTTAAAATTTTTCCAGATCTTGTTTTTGGAAGTCTTGTTACAACTGTACAAATTTTGAAACAAGCAACCGCACCGATCTCATCTCTTACCAGTTGTACAATACCTTCAACCAGTGATTCATGATCTCTTTCGATTCCATCTTTCATTACAACGAAGCCCATTGGCATTTCACCTTTAAGCTGATCCTCAACGCCGATAACTGCACACTCTGCAACATCTGGGTGTTTAGAAACAATCTCTTCCATTTCACCAGTTGATAGTCTGTGACCTGCTACATTAATAACCCCATCCATTCTACCCATTACCCAAACATATCCATCTTTATCAATATAACCAGAGTCTCCTGTTAGGTAGTAACCTGGATAAAAGTCTAAGTAAGATTTTTTGTATCTAGCGTCATCAGCCCAAATACCCATTAAACAACTAGGAGGTAGAGGTAGTTTAATAACGATATTTCCTAACTCTCCTGGTTTTTGCTGATTTCCCTCAGCGTCAAGAACTTGAACATTGAAACCTGGACTTGGTTTTGTAGGACTTCCTGGTTTAAAAGGAAGCTCTTCAAGACCCATTGGGTTGGAACAAATTGCCCAACCTGTCTCTGTTTGCCACCAGTGATCAATCACTTTTCTTTTTGTAATGTCTTGAACCCAGTGAAGTGTATCTGTATCACATCTTTCTCCTGCAACATAAACATTGTCCAGTGAAGAGATATCATACTTTTTAATCCACTCACCTTTTGGATCTTCTTTTTTAATTGCTCTAAAGGCTGTTGGTGCAGTAAATAGAACATTAACTTTATGATCTTCAATTACTCTCCAGAATGCTCCTGGGTTTGGAGTTCTTACAGGTTTTCCTTCATAAAGAATCGTTGTACAACCGTGCATTAGTGGTGCGTATACGATATATGAGTGTCCAACAACCCAACCAACATCACTGGCAGCCCAGAATACATCACCTGGTTTTACATTATAGATATTATCCATTGACCATTTCATAGCAACAGAGTGACCACCATTACTTCTAATTACACCTTTTGGTTTTCCTGTTGTACCAGAAGTATAAAGTACATACAACGGGTCAATCGCGTCTACTGGAACACAGTCAACTGGACTAGCTTTTTCCTCTTCCTCTGCCCAATCAATATCTCTCCAAGGAAGCATATTTGCTTTTTCTTGTGGTCTTTGATAGATTAAACAAGTTGTTGGTTTATGACTTGATTTTTTAATCGCTTCATCTAATAGAGGTTTATAGTGAATTACTTTTGAGCCTTCAATACCACATGAAGCAGAAATTACTGCTCTTGGTTTTGCATCTTCAATTCTTGTTGCCAACTCGTGTGCAGCAAATCCACCAAAAACAACAGAGTGAATAGCACCAATTCTTGCACAAGCAAGCATAGCAATTACTGCTTCTGGAATCATTGGCATGTAGATAACAACTCTGTCACCTTTTACAACACCTTTTGAAACAAGAATACCAGCAACTTTTGCAACTCTATCTCTTAATTCTCTATATGTGTATTTTTTTACAGTATCTGTTACTGGAGAGTCATAAATTATTGCGTTTTGATCTCCTCTTCCATTGTCAACATGTAGATCTAATGCGTTGTAGCATGTGTTCATACAGCCTCCAACAAACCATCTGTAGTGTCCATCAACTACATCTAAAACTTTATCCCATTGGTGGTACCAGTGTACTTTTGTAGCAGCTTCTGCCCAAAATTTTTCTGGATTTTCTATTGATTCTTTATAAGCTTTTTCATATGCGCCCATTACCTAACTCCAAATATAGTTTTTATTATTAGATAGTATATTTGGATTTGAGAGAAAGTGGGAGTACATTTTTTGTTTCTAAATTTTCAATTTTTGACAGTTTTTTTATTTTTTGTATAAAAAATATACAATTTTTAGGTTTTTTTTGTTAAAAACTAATAAATGAAATTTAAAAAAGATTAAAAAATGTACAAAAACCCTTTTGAAAAAATAATAGAAATCTACAATAGATCCCACTTAAGTATTTCCAAATTTGCAAAAATCGCTAATAAAGATAGAAGAACAATGGCAGGATGGATCGATAGAACAGCTTCTAAAGAGCCTAATGAAAGTGTCAAAAGAGATATCTGTCATTTTTTTAGATACCCGTATTCTATTTGGGATGAAGATTGTAATGGTGATGACTTTTTAAATGAAATAACAAAGCTTCCAAAAGAAGAGATTAAAATAGTAGATTTTAACTATGCAGATAGACTAAGGTATATTCTTTCCCATGAGGAAAAAGAGAGATTTGTGATTAACCCTCAATTTCCAGGGCCAGTCTATCGTGATACTGCTGCTCCTCTTGTCAATAAGCAAAGCTCTAAAGAGGCAGAAAATCTAAAATCATTAAGATCTGAACATATGCTTTGTTATTCCTATGAAAGTGTGGAGTGGTACCCAATTAAGGCACTTTTAAATTTCTGTTTTTCAGATATTGGAAACTTCTACACTAGAGAGGATAAAATTAAGATCTTAGATCTGATGTATGAGACTTTTCACAATAATTACAATAAAAGCCTTTTCTTTTTCGATTCATATTCAAGAAAGATCTACGGGGTTGATACCGCTTATACCTCAATCGATCACAAAAAAACATCAATGTTTTTCAAAGCACCATTAGAGTCAGTATTTATAGAGATTAGAAACAAAAAAATAATAGAGAGAATCCATAGACACTTTACCTACATCCCAGAAGCACCACACCATACAAATAGGCTGGAATCTACAAACATCCTACTGATACTTAAAAGATCTATTGAACAAGATTTAAACTTAGAGGCTTGTTATGAGATTATAAATAAAGAGACAGATTACGCGGCTCTTTTTTATAACGCACTTTCTCCAACTTTGAAAAAGAAGGTTTCTAAACCTAAAGAGGGGCAGAGGAGGAATTAGAATAGATTATTTATTTTTAAAGATGTCTTTTTCAAGAGTACGATAAAACAAAGTATATTTAGATTTAATAGTCTTATCTTGAACTTGTTTGTGAAGTTTAATGAAGCTATTTTTAAACTCACTCCAAAAGAGATCTTTTAAAAGATCTTTGTCTTGATTTTCTGTTTGTTTTGGAATATTAACTTTATATGAGATCGGGTCATTAGGTTTTTTTAGAAGTGTGAGTCTATAAAACTCTTCATTGAATTCTTTAAATGATAGCTTTGATTTTGGATGGTTGTTGTTATGAAGAATTATCTTTCTTTGTACTTCATTGAGGATATTTTCTCCATCAGTATTAGATCTGTGGTTTTTTTTGATTTTACTGTAGGTATTAACAAGGGATTCTTTAAGATTTTCAATTTCTTTTGGAGGAATTCTATTTTTGAATTCTGTGATTTCATCAAAAATATTGTTAATCTCTTGTTCCTCGTTGGCTCGATTAGATTCAGCATCTTGAATTTGGAAGAATTTATCAACAATGTCTTTTAGTTGATCGTAATCTTCATTGTCAATTTTATTATTTAAGATTCCTTGAAGACCACTGGTAATTTGGTTTTTGTTAGTTGGTGAAAATTTTTCGAAGAATTTTTCAATCTCTTTTTTTGCTTCCTCTTCTTTTGCACCTTTGTTAGTATAAATATCTTCTAGTTTTTCTTTTAGTGTTTGGAAGTATCCTCCAGGAATTACGCCAGGGATTAATTCTGTTGAAGTCCCAAGAGGATCTTTTAGTATAGATTGTCTATTGTAGTTCATTGTTACGTCATAGAGAAATGAGTTAAGCTGATTGACTATATCTTGTCCTGCATTAACCTTAATATTCTTTAATTCTTTTAGTTTCTCTTGAAGTTCATCTTCTTTTTGATTAAGAACTTTTGCCAGTTCAAAGTAGAAACCGGACTGCATATCTCCTCTTCTTCCTCCTAAAAATTTCAAGTTTTCATCTATCTCATCTTGAAGAAGGGAAAACCATTTGGCAAGATTGGAGATTCTCTCTTTTGTTCCTCTTATTGTATGGGCTTTTTCATCTTGGGCTAAAGCTTTTCTATCTCTTAGTTTTGCCTTTTGAGGAATAACCATAACTCTAATTTTTTCTTTTCCATCGTTGCTTGGAAGCTTTTTAATATCAAATGCTTTAACAGTATCAAACTCTCCATAGGATTTTTTAAATTTAGCCAACTCTTTTGAGATCTGTATAGCCTCACTTCCACCAACAGAAACCAACTCTTTTAATCTTCTCTCTTTTGATTGGATTGTTTTTTGAAGAGTTTCATCTTTTTCCATCTGACTAAAGATTGATTTTTTAATATAAGTCAAATCATCTCTTAAAGTTTTAATTTTCCCTATTTGCTTTCGAAAGTTATTAGTGTTGGGAATTTTTTCTTCAAAGGTTGTCATCATCCTATGGCGCTTGAAGACTGCTTGATTTTCTTTATATTTTTCTGTCATATCTTCCCAACTAAGAATATCTAAGTTGGGACCATTTTCATCACTGTTTTTTCTAAAGACAGTTTTTCTCATCCCTGCTTTATTGTGAAAATCTGTCCATAAAGCACTATCTTTTTGAATAAAAGAGTTGATTTTAATCATTCCTTTTAAGATAGTCTCAAGATGTTCGTTAAACTCTTTCTCTTTGCCAAAAGTTGAAAGAATATTTAACACATATTCAAGGTCACTGACTAAAAAACCTATATTTCCATTGGCTCCAAGATTAACACCAATTTCTGTTAACTGCTCTCCTGCATCGATTCCAATATCTTGTGTAACAGAAAGGGTTTTGCTTTCAAATTTAATGGTGTCATAAACAACGTGGAAAAGTTCGTTGACTTTCATTATTTCGTTTTTTATTTTTTTAAGAGATTTTAAAAGAGCACTAGTATCAACAGGAGTTAGATCTCCACTAAGACCATGGTATTGGCTAATAAGTTCTCTTGTTTTTCCTATATCTAAATTGGCAATTCTTCCATAATCAACTAATATGTCATTGGCAAGTCTTATAAGTTTTGTATAGTTTATATTTGTTTTATCTGCCAAAGCTTGTTTAAAGATCTGATTAAATTTCTCTTTATATCCACATCTGTCGTCATTTATATAGTCCTCATTATTAGGTAAAGAAGCGATTTTCTTTTCACAAATTAAGGTAAAAAGAAATTTAAAAGAGTTTAGATCTAAAATATCAATAGAGGTTTTTTGTTGTATACCTCTAATATAATCTTTATCAAATGTATCAAGAATTTCCTCTTCTTTTGCAAGTTTTGCTCCATAGGAATCTGTATATTTTTTTAACTTTGTAGGAAGGATATTTTCAGAAGCAAGGGCATTTTTTAGTTTGTCTAAATCCATGGCATTATTTTGAGCAATTTCGTAAAGTTCCATATTCAATATACTTGACTTTTGGATAATTTCTTCAGTTTGATTTTCTACACTTTCTAAAAGAGCAAGAGTTTTGAATTTCTCTCTTATAACATGGTTTTGATCAACTTCTTTAATAAAGAAATTTTCGAATTCTAACTGGAACTTTTGACAGATAAGTTGAAGTCTTTCTTTATTGTCTTTGTGGTTTTCTTCTGCTTCTTGTATCTTTTTTTTATTTTTACTATCTGTAGAACGAAGAGCTTTTAATGTATTTTTCTTTTGTTTTAAAAGCCCTGCTTTCTCAACGATTTCTTTTAGTTTTCTTACCTGTTTTTTTACAAAGATATTAAAAATTCCTGTGACTTCTTTTTCAAGATCTGTTGTTTTTAGTATCTCTTTTAAAATATTAGAAAGGGGAAATTCATCACCAAAAGCCCCATTAATTCTTGTTTCAATAAGATATTCAGGAGTATATTTAATGGTGATTCCACTTTCGTCAAGGGTAACCTCTTTTACATTTTTTTCATCTATATCAATTTTTCTCATTGATGCTAAGGATATATTTTTATTGAAAGTCTTATCATTATCAAATCTATCTATTTCATTTTGATAAATTTTTAAGTCAATTTTAGGAAATACAGAAGTATAAGTTGTAAAGCATTCGTAGAATCTTTTTTCTATAGGAAGAAGGGTTATTTTCCCTCCTACATCTTGAACAAAATCAATGGTCTCAATATCTTCCATTTTTATAAAAGAAGAACGGATAACATCTCCACGAAGAGAGTTGATAGTATCTTCACTATTATCATTAATAGTTTGAAGATCTTCAGAAGTTAAATCAAATTTTAAAATGAGATTGTGATCTTTATCTCTCTCTAAAGAGCCTTCTAATATTTTTTGAGATATGTAAGATATCTGTTGAGAGTTGTTCATAAGATTTTAAAAAAGTTCCAACTCGCTGTCGTCTTCTTGATGAGAAAGGTAGTTTTTTGTTTGGATACAGTTACTGATAATTGAGTCATCAAAAAAATGAATATCTTCAAGATCTTTCTCAACGAACATCCCTTTTCTCCACTGGAAAATATCATCACTTATTCCAAAAAGAAGATCTCTTAAATGATCTGCTGATTCTATATCTTGGGCTTGGGAAAGTCCGTTTGCCAATTCCAGTAAAGCGTCATAAACTCTTCCAAATTCTTGTAAAGAGGAAATGATATCTGCCAACTTATAAAGAAGTTCTGCTGCTTCTTTTGTGTTGTTTTGTTGTATTCTGTTAATGACCAATTCAAACTCTTCATCAATCATCTCAAATTTATTGATTTTCTCATTTATATCTACAGATCTTTCAATAAAATCTTCTGCTGTGTCTGTATCCTTAGCTCTTTTTTCAATCTTTGTAGGAGAAAAAGGTATATGAGAATTTTCTAATTCCTTCACTGTAGGATGGCTAATTTCTTTGATAAGAACATAAAAAGCTTCTCCATTGTACATTGATTTTAAAGACATGGATATTGTTTTAGATTCGCCATCTTTTGCTATACAGACTTTTACAAAATTGTGAACTTCTCCTACTTCTTTTCCATATTGAAGAACAAATTTTGTCATATCTTTATAAGTGTCATCGGTAATGTCAAAACAGCTAAGTCTTTGTAACTCTCTTTTTGTATAACCAAAGATACTTGTGTAAACATCTGAAATTAGTTTAAAGTTTCCTTTTCCATCCATAATTCCATGACCTTCATCTGTTGAATCGATTATGAAATCAAGGACTTCTCTTTTTCCTTTTAGCTCTTGTTGGATAATACGATACTCTTTAAAAAGTTTAAGCTCTTTCTCTTTCATTTTATTATAAAGCTTCTCACTATAATCATCATCTAATCTATTAACAGCAAAGCTTCTAATAGCCCTTGCAACTTTGTGTTCAAGTACCTCTTTTTCAATTGGCTTTGCTATAAAAAAATCTATATCTAAATCTATTAATTTTATGATCTCTTTTGCATCACTTTCTCCTGAAAGGGCTATAATAATCTGTTCATTATCAACTTTTTTGATTTTTTCCACCATCTCTGTTCCTGATAAAACAGGCATTGTGATGTCAGTAAAGATAATGTCAAAGTTGCCTTTTTCATAGAGCTTAAGTCCTTCAGAACCATTTTCTGCTGTTGTGATGTTTTTAAAGTATTTGTTTAACATAGCAAGGGTCACCTGTCTTACCATAGGTTCATCTTCTACATATAAAATATTCAGATCTTTTCCAAACTTTGATATTGATTGGTTCATGATTAGTCCTCTATAAATTCATCAAAATTCTCAAACATCTCTTCTACTTCTTCAGAAAACTCTTCTTGATAGACTTTTCCATCTTTCATATAGACAAATTTGTTTGACTCCAATTCAAACTCTTTTTTATAAGCTGCAAACTCATGTTCATTAGTATCGACAAATTCTTTAAACTCTTTTTCTAAAGAGGTTTTATAAGCTTCAAATTCATCCATTTCTTTTTTTATATACATTTTAAATTCAGCATCAACAGAAGCTATGTTTAGTTTTCCTTCTCTTAGTAAGATTTTTTCATCTTTATTGGAAGAATCGACTATAAAGTTTGTTCCTCTAATTCCTATTGTTGCTGTTTTTGTTTTGATTCTAAATTTTTCTTTGGATATTTTTTTTGCTACAGCTGAGATGTTGTAGAAGATATTTCCACTTTTTTGAACAACATAGTCTTTCTTATCCAGCTTTAGTTGGCTCTTCTCCCCTAGAACAATAACATTTTTATCAAATTTTATAACAATTCTTGATTTATCACCAGTATGAACAAATCCTCCTACAAGAAGCTTATCTCCAACTTGTAAAGTCTTTTTGTTTTTGTTAATTGTAAAAAATGCTTCTCCGTTGATTTTTGATACAACTCCAAAACTACTAGCAAAGCTTCCAGTTATAACCATTAAAAAAATGAGCAATTGTTTTATCATAAAATATTCCTAAAAAAGTGATGGATTGTCTATAGATTTTATCTTAAAACTTTTTCTGTGTAAAGGAGTTAAACCATGTTTTGAAATTTCCTCAATATGGTTCTTTGTTCCATAACCTTGGTGGGAAGCAAAAGTAAACTCTGGATATTTTTCTCCATCTTTTACCAAAGTCTTATCCTTTGTCACCTTTGCCAATATACTTGCAGCTGATACTTCTTGATATTTGCTATCTGCTTTAACTTCTGTGTCTACTCCGTCATTGCCAAAATTTGTATTTCCATCCATCAAATATCTATCAGCTTGTAGAGTCTCTCTTATCTCTTTTATGCCTTTACCAAGACATTTGCTTAGTCCATATTCGTCAACTTCACCACTGGAAAAAACAACAATAAGATACTTACTGCCCTCTAAAATTTTTTGGTAAAGTTCTTCTCTTTTTTTTGGTGTAAGTTTTTTAGAGTCATTAAGACCCTCTATCTCTTTTTCTAAAATAACTCCAGCTATTACCAATGGTCCTGCAATACATCCTCGACCTGCTTCATCCATTCCACAAAGTGACATATAAAATCCTTTTATTGGAAAGATCTAAGCAACAATTACACCAAAGCTAAAAAGTTTATTCTTGTTCTTGAAGTTTTTTGACTGCTTTTTTATAAAGAGTAGCATCAAAGTTCATCTCTGTTAAAAACTCTGCCATATTTTCAACTGTTTCTTCATTGATTTCTGGATTGATAGTAGAGATTGTTGAGTAGACAACAAAGTTTGCTATAGCAAGTTTTTTGATTTCATTGGAAGCATTGGTTAAATCAAAAGAGAATCTTATAGAATCTACTAACTCCTCTTCAAGACCCCAGTAGGCTAGGATATCTGCTGTTACGTCCTCTGTTGTTGTATTAAAGTATTCAGCTTCTGCTGCTTTTGGATTTGCTGTTTCTGAAATAATTGTAGAAAAATCATTTTGTATTTCTCTTCTTATTACTTCTTTTGAAATAAGGACTTGCCCAAGATTTCCTAAAAGTGCTGATGTGTTTAAAAGAGCTAGATCTGACATAGAAACCTTAGAAAACCAGAAGGTCATAAGATCCATTCTTCTTTTTGCAACTGTGTAAAACCTATCTTCTCCCATTAGATATGGAGAAAAATCCATTTTCCCTTCAAAGTCTTCTGCGAAGGTATTTTGTAAAATTACTGCAACAACACTGTCTTTTCCAAGCATTCCTACACCATGGGAAATAGAGTTAATCTCTTGTCTAAATCCGTAAATTGGAGAGTTTACAGCTTTTAAAACTTGGGCTGTCATAATTGGATCTTTAGTTATAACATCAGCAAGATCTTTTGTTGTTGCTTCTCTATCCATTCCAATTCTACGGACTTCCTTGATATTCTCATCGAGAGGTTTTAATGATTGGATATATTTATTTAGCTCTTTATCTGCAATTTTTACCCATTTTTGTTCATAAAAAACAGTGGCTATTTGCCAAAGTTTATTAAGCAAAGATTTAGCATTAAGAGGTTTTTGAAAGAAACCGTCAACAGGGATTTTTTCTAACTCTTCTAAGACTTTAGTGTCACCTTTTTGAGAAATTAATGCTATAAAAGGAACATCTTTGTAAAAAGTTTTTGTATTTTTTATAAAATCTATTGCATTGAGAGATTCAAACTCTGTTTCTGTAATGATGATATCTGGTTTGAATTTTTCAATCTGTTTTGTAACAGAATTTGGATTTCCTGCTGAGTAGACTTTTTTTACTCTTGGTTCTAAAAATGATTTTAATTTTGTTCGTAGTGCTTCACTTGGTTCTACAATTAAGACAGTTAACCTTGATAATATATCAGATGATTTTTCAGTAGAGACAGAAGCTGTTTTTATCATACTAAGAGTATAACTGTCTAGTGGCATTAGATCTGTGATTCCATCTTTTAGATCTTTGTCCCAATCAACCATATGATCATAAATCATTAAAAGCCAATCAATCATCTCTTGTTTTATTGGAGGTTTTCTATGTTTTAAAACTAAGACAGCTTCTTCCACAACTGTGCAGACGTCAATAATTTCTTTGAATTTCAAATACTGTCCAGTTCCTCTAAGTCCATTAAAAAGAAGATAGAGCTCACTACAAGAGTTGAAATATTTTTCATCTTCTCGTATAGCTTCTAAAAATTGATCAATTTTATAAAGAATATCTGGGAAATCCTCTTTAAAATCTTCCAATGCTTCTTGATAATCACTCTCTTCGATTGATAAACTCATGTGATAATACTATAATATTTTAGCTTTTATGGGAATAGTTTAGAAAGTTGCTCTTTAACCGATTTTAGGATTTAGTATGAAAATAGTTAACAAGATGAAGCCAGTAAAATTGTCAATTATAATAGCTTCTTTGGTTGCTGTTGGCTGCTCTGAAAAAAAAGAGACAGAAATTTATAGTTCAGATAAAACCTTTTCTAACTATAACAATAGCCAATATTTTCCTCCACAAATCACAATTTCTGCATTAAGTGAAGATCCTATTGCTAAATATCAGTGGCATTTAATTAATCAAGGACAAAATTCTGGAGCCCAAAAAGCAGGAAATGTTGGAGAAGATGTAAATATCGCAGATATATGGGACAATAAAAATTATCGTGGTAAAGATATTAAAATAGCTATTATCGATACAGGAGTTCAGTTAGAACATCCTGATTTAAAAGAGAACATTGATCAAACCCTTAGTTTTAATTATGGTAACAATACAAATGACCCAACTCCTATGGAGATTGATGGAAAGAATAAAACCCATGGAACTGCATGTGCAGGTATAGCTGCCGCTGTTGGATATAACAAAATAGGTGTCCGTGGTGTTGCACCTAGTGCAAAAATTGTTGGTTTAGATGTATTTTCCAAAGCAACAGAAGCAAGTTTTGCAAGTGCTCTACACAGATCTGATGATATTGATATTTATTCTAATTCATGGGGAGAAAACGCCATTAGTAAAAATGGACTAAGTTCTTCAGAGATGGACGGAATAATTGGAGGTGTAACTACAGGTAGAGGTGGGTTAGGCTCTATATATCTATTTGCTTCTGGAAATCAAAGAAAAAAAGGTCACAACGGTAACTACTATAGTGAACAAAATAATAAATATGTAATTGCCGTTTCTTCAGTTAATGCTAAAGGAGTCGTCTCTAGCTATTCAAATCCAGGATCTAATGTTTTAATAAGTGGTTTTGGAGGTGAAGATGGAAGGGTTGATCCTTCTATTGTAACTACTGATTTAGTAGGTTTTAACTACGGGTTAGATAAAGAGCATGGAGCCAATTTCGGGCAGATGGATGTTCCTGGAAATGAAAAAGGAGAGTATACCCATTTAATGAATGGAACCAGTGCTGCTACTCCAATGGTTGCAGGGGCAGTTGCTTTGGTTTTAGAAGCTGGAAAATCAAGAAATCTAACCTATAGAGACGTTAAATATATTTTAGCAACAACTGCTAGAAAAAATGATGTTGGTAGTGGTGAGTGGACTGTTAATGGGGCAGGTCACGCCGTTCATCATGACTACGGATTTGGTGTTATAGATATTCAAAAAGCTGCAGAGAAGGCAGAAGATTTTACCTCTTTAGGAGAAGAAAAAGGGTTAGGAACTTTTTATACTAAACAGATCTCTTCTTCTTTTCAAAGAGAGAGTTCACAAAGCATTACAGTTGTAGGATCTGATGTATCTAAAATAGAGTTTATAGATATTTGGGTTGATATTGATTATTTAATTGCAAAAGATCTTGATATAAAGCTTATCTCTCCCAATGGAACAGAGTCTATACTTTCAAAAGCTAATAGCATTCTTCCTAATAACTTTTATTTAGGAAGTAGTGTTGGATATGGGTGGAGATTTGGTACAGTAAGGCATTTGGACGAATCACCAAATGGACAGTGGAAATTAAAAGTAGAAAATAGTATAAACCCAACATCAAATGTTACAGTTAAAAAATGGAAAATACAGTTTTATGGTCATTAAAAATTTTATAATACTTTCTCTCCTTTGCTCTTTAATGTTTAGCTTAGAATTAAATATGGGACATGGAAAGTTTAGTACTTTTCAAAAAAGTGAAGAAAATTTAAGATCTGTAGGTGAAAGTAAGAATATCTATTACCTCAATGGGGCAGAAAATGAAGCAAATAAATATGAATCTAATGGAGAGATCATTGTTAGTTTTGAGAAAAACATTGATTTAGAAAATTTTCAAGAGAAGTTTTCATTGAAATTAAAAAGAAAAATTTCAAAACAATTTGAAACATATCTTTTTTTAAATAGTTCTTCTTTAGATGATGGAACTTTATGTGAAAAAGTAGGCAAAGAAAAAAATATAAGATTTTCATATCCTAATTGGAAATCAAAGAAAAAACTCTATTAAGGCAACCGATGACCACACTATTAAACCAAACCAAAAAAACCAAATCTCATACATTAGCAGATAAGATTGCAGATAAAGTAAGACTTTCTCCAGCCGTTTATAAAGCTTTTTGTGATGTAGTAAGAGAAGATTTTGTACCTGCTGGTTTTGAAAGATATGCTTATGAACTAGATGCTTTACCAATTAGTGGTAATCAGTTTATAAGTTCTCCTTTGACAGTTGCTAAAATGACTATGGCATTAGAAGCAGAAAGGGTAGATTCTGTTTTAGAGATTGGCTGTGGTAGTGGATATCAAGCTGCTATTTTAAGTAAATTATTTAGAAGAGTTTTCACTATAGAACGAATCGAAAAACTCTATGTAGAAGCTAGAAAGACTTTTAAAGATTCTACCATTCATAATGTAAGTGTTAAGTTTGATGATGGGCAAAAAGGATGGGATGTTTATGCTCCATTTGACAGAATTATCTTTTCTGCCAGTGCTAAATTTATACCTGAATCAATTTTTAAACAGTTAGAAGAAGGAGGAGTCTTAGTAGCTCCTATGGAAAAAGATGGAAAACAAGTTATTACAAGGTTTAGAAAAAAAGGTGGACAAATTACAGAAGAAGAGATTGACCAGTGCCTTTTTGTTCCTGTTTTAGACGGTGTTCAAAAATAATTATCTTGGTTGATGTGTAAATTCTGGGATAATCTCTTGTAGGACTTTTACTTCTTCTTTTGTTGTTAAAAGTCTTTCAATTTGCTCTTTTAATTGTTGAATATTATATTCTGATTTAGGTGCTACAAAAATAGATTCATACTCAGTCTTTCTATCATTCTCATCTATTAAAAGTTCTTCGTAAAGCTTTTCTCCAGATCTAAGACCAACAAACTCAATTCCTACCTCTGGCTTATTATAGATCTGGATCATTTTATTGGCTAAATCTACAATTTTGACAGGTTTCCCCATATCTAAAATAAAAATCTCTCCACCTTCACCAAGACTTGCTGCTTGTAAAACAAGTTGACAAGCTTCATTAACCAACATAAAAAATCTAGTGACTTCAGGATGGGTTACTGTAATTGGACCACCTTGTTCAATTTGTTCTTTAAATCTTGGAACAACAGAACCAGAACTGCCAAGAACATTTCCAAATCTAACAGACACTATTTTTGTTTCATTAGATTCAATATTTCCTGCGTAGAGTTCACAGACTCTTTTTGTTGCACCCATAATATTTGTAGGTCTTACCGCTTTGTCTGTAGAAATTAAAACAAATTTTTCAGCTTTATATTTTACTGCAAGATCTATAGCATTCTTAGTCCCAATTATATTATTTTCACAAGCATAAAGAGGGTTTTCTTCAACAATAGGAACATGCTTAAAAGCAGCTGCGTGAAGAACAATATCAGGTTTATGATTTTTGAAGATCTCTTCCATTGTTTTTAGATCTAAAACTGAGGCAAGTTTGATTGTAATATTGTTATGTGTTGTGTATTGATTGGAAAGATTGTAAATACTCACTTCAGAATTATCAACAAGAATAAGAGATAAAGCCCCATGATTAATCACTTGTTTAACCAATTCCCTACCAATGCTTCCACCAGCACCAGTGATTAAAACAGTTTTATTAGAAATAAAATTATCAATAGCTTTCTTGTCAAGATCTTTAGGTTTTCTTGCCAATAAATCTTCAATAGATAGCTCTTTTAACTTCTCTTTAGCTCCATCTTTAAAGATACTCACCATTTTAATATTTTCTATACCGGCAAGTTTTAAAATATTAAAAAGTTCATTTAGTTTTTTAGGCTCTAATTCCTTGGCAATAACAGCAGTATGGACACCATACTCACCTATTAGCTGGGCTAAGTGCTCAAATCCAAAAACCCTTAAGTTAAAGATTGTACTTCCTATCCTGTTAGGGTCATCTTCGATAAAAGCAACAGGATAGATATCGCTGTTATGGTTAGAGAGATATCTTGCAACAATTTCTGCGTCTCTATCTGTACCAATTATGATAGCTGTTGAACCTGTTTTGTTTCTACTTTCAAGGAAAAATCTTTTTGAAATTCTAAGAAGTCCTAAAAAGACAAGGGATAAAAAAGCATCAATAACAATGACAGATCTTGGAAATGGCTCCAGGTAGTCACCACCAATTGAAAAAACTGCTAAAAAAAGAAAGTAAGCACCAATATGGGCTTTTACTATTTTTTCCAAACTATCCAAGGAGAAGTATCTCCATGGAATTGAGTAGATATTAAAAAAGTATAATGAACCAATTTTTAAAGAGACTAAAATTATAAAAAGAGGTAGAAAAGCATCAAAAAATTCACTGGGAATTTCAAAGTTAAATCTTAAGTCATAAGATAGATAAAAAGTTATAAGAGATAGGACAACATCAGCAAGAACAAAAAATAAGAATCTTTTTACTAGAGTGGGTCTAAAAAAACTAACGCTCAAACCATATTACCTTAAAATAAATTGATATATTCTACTAGAATATGGCTTGAGGGGTAATTAATTATTTTTTATAGAACTTGGTATGGAGCTTGAAGCGTAAGTCTTTCTATCTTGAAATTTGACAAGAACCATTCCTGCAAATTTATTCTCTTTTTCTTTATAGACTTCCACTCTATAAGTTGTGCCTTTTTTATCAACAGAAAATCTTTTTACAACATCTCTTTTTGTGACCTTAATACCACTTTCATTTTTAATATTTCTCTTGGAAAATCCGATGACATTAACTCTGTAACCTTTTTTAGGTTCAACCATAAAATTGTTATAAACATTGACATGGCTTCCAAAATCAACAGTTTTTTTCTGACCATCTACCATAAAATCAAAACTCTTAATTGATGTATCGTAGTCAAAATATTGAGGTGCGATGTAACTCATCCTTCTGTTTCCATAGTGGATACGATAGTTTTTTCCGTTGCTAACAACAGCAGTTAAAGGGTTTGTGCTAGAAGCTTTTACCTTGCTTCCTTTTTGAAGTGGAAGGTAGTTTATCCAGTTTCTACTTCCTACAACATCTAAAACAATCTTTTCATTCATTGCAACTTTAACATCGTTGTTAATCTCAGCTCTTACTTGTCTAGGGGTTAATTTAAAATCTCTTTCAAACTCTATGTCAAGATATTTCATAAAACCTTCAACTGCTAGTAGGTGATAAAAAGCTCTTGTATGGGTTCTAAAACTTTTACTAGCCTCATTTCCAAAAGCTGGTTTATTATTTTTTACTGCATACCAAGTAAGAGTCTTTGCCATCTCTTGGTTACCTTCACCAGTTTTTGTATTATTAACAAGATAGTTATACTCTTTGTTTATAGAGTATTTATTGACATTTTCAACAACTTTTTCAGAGATTTCTTGAAGGTTTCCAAACTTTACACCATCCATTTTCTCTTGATCTATAATCGAACACTGTCCCCACCTATTTGGGTTTTTCATTTTATTGACATATTTTTTTCTATAAAAACCACTTCCATCATGAAGGTTTACAATAACATCAACTTCATCATTGATAATTAGTTTTTTAATTCTTTGAATTGTTTCATAATCAGGATCACTCTTTTTTAAGTTGGCAAATTTTCTATTAAGATCTCCATAGACCCCTCTGGATCTTTTTATAATACTTTCAAAGGCTAGATTAGGAACGACCCAAACATTTCCATTAGTAATTTTATATTTTGTAGCAATTAAAGATGCCGCAGTGAAGCCACCAGGCTCATCTCCTTGGATACCACCAATTATTAATAGGGTATTTCCTTTTCCATTTCCCAGCTTGTGAACAGAGAAATCAAGATCTAATCTTCCATAAAGAATGGTAGATGTTAGTAGAAAAAAAATCAGGATATTTTTCAACATCTTAAACCTTTATATGCCAAGGTTCATATCTAACACCAAAAGGATTTTCTAAAGGGTATCTAATAGAAATATATCCTAAGTCCATCAGTTTTTTGAATTCGTCAGTCTTTGCAAAATCTTCTGTAAAGTTTCTATAGCCATATCCAACTTTTCCAATATCAAAATCACCTATTCCATGGAATGAATATCCAGGAGGTGCTAAAGATCTAGAAGCTTTAGAAATATTTCCATTGGTTCTAACAGCTTTTGCTAAAAATAGCTGAGTCTGTTTAATAATCCCTCTTACCCCAGATGTTAAAATTATTTCATTTCCAACTTCTTTTTTTATTTTTTCATATATATAAGTTGGTTTACCTTTAAAAAGATAGTGACCTGTATAAGGAATTTTAATTGTCTCTTTTTTATTTATAGTGTCTGTGATTTTTGTAAGAACTTTTTCTCCATAAAAACCGTAGCTTGTTGCAGAGTGGTAAAAAATTTCTTCAAGTAGATCTAAATCATTTTTGGTAAATTTACCAATTTTAGAGTATCTTCTTCCATAACTTACTATCTCATCTAATCCAACAAGATTAAAATTACCATAACCAATAACTCTTCTTACTTGGTAAAGTTTATTGGAAAGTCTTCTAAGTTTAGAAAACTCATCTCCTACCATTACAAAATCTTTATCGTCATTTCTACTTTTGATAACACTATCTTTTATGTGGCTATCATCAATTTGTAAATCTTCTGCCAATAAAGAAGAAGTAGTTCCAGTACCTGCTGCAATTATTGATGCAGTCTTAATAAATTCTCTTCTATTCAATACATAAACCTAAAATAAACATTTTGCTAAGATCTTACTATGTTTTTATTTGATATCGTCTTAATTGCAGGAATTATTAGCGGGTTTTACTATGGCTATAAACATGGTATTCACGAAAGGTTATATGAACTTTTTAGATTTTTCATGATTATCTCATTTGCAGAGATGTATAGTGTGAAATTTGGTGTTTTTTTGACAAAGTTACATATTTTGTGGGCAGATAGTTTTTCTATATTAAAACTTATTGGCTTTATTTTGTTACTTGCTGTATTTTGGTTTGTCTTTAGACTTTTTGAATATCTTTTTAAGATTGTTTTCAAGACAAGCAGACAGATAGCTTCCCAATTTGGTGGAGCAATAATTACAGCTTTTTCAACAGCAATTGTGATTACACTTTCCGCTTTTTTCTTAACTCAGGTAAAGTTTTTAAAAGAGCATTTAAAACCTGTTTTAATGGATAGCTATTCTTACGGTAAAATCAACAGATTTTATAGAAAAAGTATCGATAATAGTTTTGTAGAAAATGTGGTAAACGGAGAGATTTCAGGAAAAGATGCAAAAGAGTTGATTTTTAAAACTCTTACTGCTGAATAGCCTCATAAAATTCATCAGCTGGCAAATCTTGTTCTTTCATAACAATATTTGCTAGTTCATCACATTTCTCATTCTCAATAATTCCAGCGTGACCTTTTACCCAATGGAAAGTTACATTTAATCTACTTGTTAAGTTCAGAAGAATCTCCCAAAGATCACTGTTTTTGGCTTCCTCTTTATTGGACTTAATCCAGTTGTTTTTCTTCCATCCCTTTGCCCATCCAAGATTATTAGCATCAACAACGTATTTTGAATCAGAGAAAAGATCTATATTTGGTTTATCAGACTTTACAGATTCTAAAGCTTTAATAACTGCCATAATTTCCATACGATTGTTGGTTGTCTCTCTAAAACCTCCTGAAAGTTCTCTTCTTAATATTTCACCTTTATGAATAAACTGTAAAACAGCTCCATAACCACCACGACCAGGGTTTCCTAAAGCTCCACCATCTGTGAAAATAACAATATGTCCTTTTTCTAAAAGCTCAGTCACCATCTCTTCTCTAAAAGCTTTTTTTGGTTTTTTAGTTATATTTTTAGAAGGGGTAGGTGGTTTATTAAAAAAAGCTTCTTTTGCTTCTTCATATGTTGGAAAAGATTTATATTTTGCACCTTTGTGTCCATCTATAAGAGATTTACACTCTGCCCAAGTATCAAAGATTCCTGTCTCTTTCCCTTCCCAAACTACATAAAACTTTTTTTTAGCCATCACTTCTCCAATGCCCATGTCCAAAAAGGCTTAGCTGTTACAAATGCACCGTGAACTTCACCAGTATACTCATAACCCATGGTAACAATTTCTATCGTTTCCACTGTTTTTACACTTAAAACAGCGGTGGATTTTACCAAAAGTTGTTCGTAGTTTAGAAAAGGTAGAGTTAGCACAGCTCGGTTTTCAGATGGAATGAAAAAGTCAATAAAGTCCATGTAGTAAACTTCAAAACCACCTTTTATAAGTTCAAGAAAAACCATGTGTTCAAAGTTCTTTCCTAAGTCTTTTTTAAATGTCAAAGCTTGTTTAAAAACAAAATCATAAGGATAGTATTTTTTAGGAGCTTTAGGGCTTTCAAATTTAGAGACTGAAAAGATGTATTTTTTATTTTCCAGCTCCTCTACTGTTTTATAGAAAATATCTTTAGAGATCTTAATCTCTTGTTTTATGAGATTAAAAGCTTGAAACAAAGAAAAAGCAAAGCCTGTTTTTAAAACAATAAATTTAAAGATCTCCTGTTTTGTTTGTAGGGGGAAAAGCAAATAAATAAACTCTCTTGCTCTTATCACTCTTTCTTGATCTTTAAGATGAATCATCTCAGGAAGGCTTCCATGTTTAAAATATTCATCAAAAAGTTCTTCTATGTTTTCAATTTTTTTGTGAAGAGAGATAAATTCTTCAAAATCCAAAGGAAGCAAAGAATAGTTTTTAAAACCATCAATTTTAATGTTTTCTTCTGTTAGTAAATAGACAGTTTCACAGACTATATCTTCTAGAGTGGCTTTATAGTTTTCTACAACAATAAGCTGGATTTTCTCTTCTTGGATGAAGTGATTAAGATCTTTAGTAGCTAGATCTTTGGTTCTTAAGTCTTGAAGATCTATATAGAGAAACTTTTTTTTCTCCTGTAAAATTAGATCTGATATGTACTTTTTTACACCACAGTATTTTGGAGTTTGAATAATAGCTTTTTGGGTATCTATTGTTAGTTTTCTTGGAATTGTCTTTTTATCAATCTCTTGATGTTCGTAAATATCTTCTATTAAATCCATGTGATTAACTTTTGATAGATCTTTACAAGAGCTAGAGTGTCGACTTCACAATATTTAATAAGCTTCTCTTTTTTCTCTTCTATCTCTTTTTTATCACCAAATAAAATCTCTTTATACTCATCTAAAAGTTCTTGCCCGTTGGCAACAATTAAGTCTTCATAAGAAAGATCTGAAACAAGAGCAGGAAGGACAGCTTTTAAAGAGTGTTTAGCTCCCATCTTTCCAAAATAGCAGTATCTATTTTTAAAAGGATCATTAAGATCTATAATGTTGTCTGCTATAGTATTGAGATGATCTTTGTGTTTTGGAAGTTTACAAGCAAGATCTCTTAAGATCCTTCTTTCAAATTGTGCACCATAGGCTACGACAGTTTTATCAGTTGGAATGATTTCACATAGTTTTTCACCAATTTCATACCTTGGATCTTTCTCTTTTATATTGGCAATGTAATTAAATTTTTCAAGATCTTTTTCGTTTTTTAGTTTGTGAATTGAGTATTGAAAGACAATTGGTTCGTATGGTTTCATTCCTTTAAAAAATGGGATAATAGGCTGGTAGGACTCAAAGTCTAGAAAGTAGATCTCATCTTTAAATTGGGAGAGAAACAAAGAGAGTCTCTCTTTATCAACAAAGGGCTTTTTCAAAGCACTTTTTTGGATCTTTTGAAAATCAGTAAGCTTACTTTCATCATATTTTTCTATGGTGTCTATACCGTTTTTTAAAAGAGAGAGTTTTTCATCAACTGGTTTAGCTATAAGATTTAAAATAGAGTTTTCATAGATCTTTCCCCAACAGCCTTTAAACTCTTCACAGACAAAGGGCTTAAAACAGCTGACACTATTTTTACCTTGAAACTCTTTCTCTTCCAGAAGATCTTTAATAAGGGCTTTTATCCTAGGAAGTCTTTTGAAAACCCTTCTTGTGACTTCAAAATACTCTGTAAATTCAAAAAGATCTAACTCTTCCTCTCTCTCAAAATCTTCTGTTATTTTTATAACACTACACTTTGAAACAGAGATTCCATTTTGAGAAAGAATGTAGTATTTAAAAGCAATAGTATCAATAACTTTTTGTTTAATAATTTGCTTTGGAACAATCTCTACAAGATGGTAGTTGTTTTTTTGGCTTTCTAAAAAATGAATCTTTCCAATAAGATTTTTATAAGAAACTTTTACATCTTTTAAAACCTTCTTCTTTTGAAGTTCCAATTGAAGAATTGAAGGAGAAAGTTCCCTTGCTTTTTCAACGTTTGGAAAGAAAAAATCACCAATAATTTTTTTAAAAGCTTCTTTCTCTTTGTCTACAAAAAACTTATCATCATCTTTTTTTTTCTTAAAGAGTAAAGGACATCTAAAATAGTCTAAAAAAAGATTTTTCCCTATCACAGTAAACTTTTTTATTGGCACTTATATTGAAATAGGGCGTGGTGATTTCTCAGTTGTGGAGAGAGTAAAAGCTTTAGAATCCCATCTTCAATTTTTGGTTTGTCTGGTTTTGTGTTAAAAGAGATTGTCTTTTCACAATTTTGATACTCTGTATTGCTATAGTAAAAACATCCCTCTTCAATAGCTAGGATTTTTGGTGTTTCATTAGAGTTGAAATCTCCATACATAGACATACAACTATGACTTCTTTTTCCATTTTTGTATATAAGAGTCACGGTGTCTTCTAGTGGCTGGTGATTTTTATAACAAGTTTTATAAATATTTCTTCCTTCAAAAGTTAAAACCTCTCCTTCTGTAATAGAAACTTCTGTAGCTCTTTGATCTATCTTAGGTTCTTCTCCACAATTAGGATCAACTTCAAAAAGAGTTTTAATCTCTCCTTTGAAATCAATATCTAAACTTCCTTCATGTAAGGCAATAACTTTTGTATTTTTAAAATCAGCAACATCAAATTTTGTTCCTTTGATATTGATATTGGCAAAATCGGTAATAATTTTTAGTTTTTTCTTTCTTTTTTTTATATCGTAAGTGGTATTTCCACCTTTTTGATGGATTCTAGACTGGTCTATAATTTTTAGTTTAGAGCCTTTGGCAACAATAAGTTTAGAACCATTATGAAGTTTCAAATAGGCCTTAGAGTTTTTATCTGTAGAGACTCCATCCTCTGTAAAAAGATCTTTATTCTTTCCACCTTGAACATATCTTGCTCCCCATTTTCTACTAATTGTGACCTTTCCTTTTCCTTTTGTTTTGACCATTTTCCCAACTTTAGTAAAGCCTGTAACATAACTTAAAGAGTTAGTTGTAAAAAACAGTGAAATTACAAAAATTAAAAAAAATCTCATGGTGTTGCTCCCTCTTTATCTTTAGAAATTTCAGCTAAGGATTTTTTTAGTTTGTCTAAAAGTGGCTTATTTTTTAAAAGTTGTACATTTTTAGGATTTCTTTTTAATAGTTTTTCATTATTTTCTTCTAGATTTAAAAGGGCTTTTTTTATAACTTTTAACTTTGTTTCCATTGGGGTTAAAGATCTTACTTTTAAAAAGTCATTTGTATCGTAAACTACAGAGTTGTCACCACTTTCTAAGTTACTATAAAAAGCATTCATATAGCTTTCATCATCCTCTTTTGAATTCCCTTTTAGAGTTTTTATTTCAGTGGATTTTGGAGACTCTTTATTTAAATAAAGGTTCTGTTTTTCAATCTGTTTGTTAGAGTTTTTCATAACGACATAAAAGATAGCACCTTTATCACTGTTTTCCATAAAAAGTTTTCCATCCATATTGGTTTCAATAATTGTTTTTGCAAGATCTAGTCCAACACCAGTTCCTTTTTCTCCTTTTGTTGAAAAATAAGGTTCAAAGATTTTGTTAATTATTGCTTTGGGAACGCCTCCTCCATTATCTTCAATACTTATCACTATATCATGTTCTTTTTTGTTAACGATAATCTCTATTGTTCCATCAAACTGTTTTTCTAAAATGATATCTTTTGAGTTATTTACAAGATTTAAAATAACCTGCTTAAATTGGTTTTTAAAACCAAGTGTTGAAGCAAAAACATTAAAGTCATCTTTTTCACTAAGACCTATATTCGCCTTTTCAATACCATTTTCTTGATAGGAAAATTTAATAGCAATGTTATTGATAACAATCTGGGAAGAGAGAAGTGTAAGGACTTCTTGAATAGATTGAATTACATCAAAATCATCTTTTTCTTTATCACTTTTAAAGAAGTTTCTAAAATCATCAATGGTTTTAGACATAAATTCCAGTTGATAATCCATTCTTTTTAGCTCGTCTTGAATCTCCTCTTTGGAAAGAGTGTCATTTCTAAAAAGATCTCTGATTGTCATTACAATAAGCCCCATAGTATTTAGAGGCTGTCTCCACTGGTGGGCTATTGCTCCAATCATCTCTCCCATGGAGGCCATTTTTGATTGGTGGACAAGCATTTTCTCTTTTTCTTGGCGGATTAAGATCTCTTCTTCTACTTTCTTTTCAAGGTTCTTATTAAGATCTTCTAATTGTCTATTTAGTTTATCAGGAATAATGGCAAAAACATAAGCAAGAGGAAAAGAGAGAATCAAAACACCTACTAAAAGAGCAAGTCCTAATCTCATAAGCTCTTGTTTTTTCTCTTGGATTTTTTCATTTTTCATTTGAAAAATAATTTTTAACTCTCCATCATCTCCTAATTTAATTGTTTGGGAAAATGAATCAGTTCCTACATAGTAATCAGCATAGAGCATATCTTCTGCAGTATCTTTATAGACTTTTTCTAATGTGAGACCTTTTCTTTTTTGATAGCTATCTTGGTAGATTAGAAAGTTTCCTTGAGAGTCACTTAGATGAATGTAGCCTACAGGAGATCTATCAATAGTATGAAAAAAAGACTCTAAATTAAAGGTGATATTTAAAGTCTCTCCTGTTTTTAACCCTATTGATGATGTTATAAGAGGAGCATCTAGATATTGATTGTATGTGATTTCACTAAACACCAAAGTATTTGAAGCTTTTTTGTTTATTGTGGTAATTTGAACTTTTTTATTACCCACGTTTTTTAGAAGAACTTGTTTTTTTGAATACAAAGAGATATTAACAATCTCTTTATTTTCCTCTAAAAGAAGTTTTGTGATTTTTTCAAAATCTTTTAGTTTAGATTTCTCACTGGTGTTTTTTAGTGCTACAGTTGTGTTTTTAATTCTATTAAAGTATGTTTTTATGGTCTCTTGTTTTGAGATCATGATACTTTTGGAACTCTCTATGAAATCTTTTTTTATATTGGCACTTTCAATATAAAAAAAAGATAGAAAAGTACCGATAACTATCACAGTACCAAAGCAGATAAAAAGTATGATAAACTTCTGTTTGTATGATAATTTCATGATTTGATTGTATCATAATAACTCAAAGGTTTTTATAGAATGGATTATAAAGTTGCCTTAAGGACAATGTCAGTTCTGTATTGTGAAGATGAAGTTCTAGCAAGAGAACAGATGGTAAGAATTCTTAGCCCTAAAGTAGGTGAACTTCATGTTGCTGAAGATGGGAAAGAGGGACTTTTAACATATCAAAATAGAAAAATAGATCTAGTCATCAGTGATATTAAAATGCCAAGAATAAATGGTCTTGATATGGCTAGAGAAATTAAAACAATAAATCCAAAAGCAGGGATTGTTCTTTTAACTGCGTTTGATCAAACTAAACTTTTACAAGAAGCAATCGACATTGGAATTAGCCAATATGTAGTCAAACCAGTGGCAGAAGATAAGCTTTTTAATGGAATAAATAGAACCCTCGATTATATAATAGCAGAGAAAAAAATAGCTTTTCAAAATAACTACATTAGAAATATCTTGGACCTTCAAAGCAATATGATTATAGTTGGAGATGAGTGTGCAATTCATGCTGCTAATCAGCCATTTTTAGAATTTTTTGGTTATGAAGATCTTAGCGATATGATTAAGTCTCAAAATGAAAAATTAAATAACAAATTTCAATTTATTGAGTATCAATATATAGACTTTATGGATTGGTTTTTGGAGATGATAAGCTCTAGAGAGAGAAAAAGAGAAGTTTTTGTATTGGAAGGAGATGTAAACAAAAAATTTACGTGCCAAGTCTCTTCTTTTGAAAATATAAGTGGAAGATTTCTTGTTTCTTTAACAGATATTACTCATATGAATACAGTTAAAGGACAGCTGAATGATGGTGACGCTCCTGAGGTGATGGAGTTGGAGAATTTTTATCAAAATTCAGATCTTTTCTTTCATAAAGGAGTAACAGAAGATTTTCTTCTTGTGATTTTTACTCTTTATAATTCAGATCTAATTGTTATTGACGGAGGATTTGATAAAAGAGAATCAATGCGGCGTGAAATAGAAAGATTTGTCTTGACTAACATAACAGATAAAAAAATGCTTACAAAAACAGAGTCAGATGAGTATCTTATGATAGTGAATGTAGTTGATTTGGATATGGCAACCCATAATTTTTCTGTAATGAAAAAGAAGATTCAAGAAAGAGTTAAAAGATATCATAAAAAAACAACTGCTAATTTACACTATATAAGAGTTAGTCCAGAAGAAGATTTTAGAAAAGCAGTCACACTAGCAAGACAAAAACACATAAAAGCAAATCAGTCTCTTTATAAATAGAACCTAAAAATATAGTAAAGATCTAAAGAGAGCTCATGCTCTTTCCAAACTTCATCAATTCTAGTTCTATCAAATTTCCACTCTCTTCTTTTATAGTTGATATCTGCGAAAAAGTATTTAAGACCAAATTTCTTATATCCACCAAAACCGATTCCTAAAGATACATGGGTTGGCATTAAATCAGTAGAGTAGGTGTTTCCAATTCCTGCTGAGTATTTTAAGTAAGGGGTGGATTCAAACCAGAAGTTTTGAAACTGTTTCTCATTGGGGATAAGATACTCTAATTTTAGCTCATCCATTTCAGGATCTGTTGTAAAGGAAAGAAGAAAAATTGGATCAACTCTTCCATTAAAAAAACCATAAGAAAAGCCACTTCTTCCCACAAGTTTTACCTCTTCTTTTGATGAGGTTTGTCTTGTAATATCTTTTTGTAAAGCAGAGAAGTTTCCAGTTAGACCAATGTAGTGTCTTTTCCCTTTTCTTTCAACTTTTCTTTTTCTTTTATTTGGTGTAGAAATCTTGACTTTTTCCTTATTGAAACTTGCCAATTCTCCTTCTTTTAGTAAAAAGTCTTTGGCATTGATATTTTTTCCACTGTTTTCATAATAGATATCAAACTCTCTTACGTCTTTTGGTGTAGAGACTCGTGTATTATTTTTTTTGGCAAAAAGAGTTTCATCTCCTTCAAAATTTTTAGGATTAACATGAAGAATATTATTTCTTCCTCTAGCTTTCGCAAAATCTGTATCAATATTAATAGGTTTCTTTCCTGAGTAAAACTCTATATTTCCATAAAGAGTTCCTACTCCATTTTTATTTACAATTAGTTTGCTGTTTTCTCTCATTAAAATTCTAGCACCAGTATCAAATCTTATAAGAGTAGTACCACTAGATTGGGTGATTATATCTCCTCCATGGATATTATCCCCTTTTCTAATGTGATCAATTGTATCTCTTTTGATTTTTAAGATATCACCGTTTCCATCGGTTCTAGTAATTTCGCCGATTCTATTTTGAGGAAAACCAGTGAGACTAAGCTGATATCTTTTGATAAGTTCTTGGGAAAAAAGTGACAGAGAAAAAAGAATAAGAGATAAAAAGAGTCTCATTTTTAGATTCTAAATCTAAAAATATAGTTAAACTCTAAAGAGAGTTCATTTTCTTGCCAAACTTCATCAATACCAGTTCTATCAAATTTCCACTCTCTTCTTTTATAATTTATATCTGTAAAGAGATATTGAAATCCAAACTTTTTAAAAGCTCCAAAGCCAAGTCCCAATGAAACATGAGTTGGAAAGAAATCATCAGAATAAGTCTTACCAATTCCTGCTGTGTATTTCATATAAGGAGTTGAGTTCAACCAAAAAGTTTGGAATTTTGTAGGATTTGGAATGATATATTCCAACTTTACTTCATCCATTTCAGGATCTGTTGTATAAGAAAGAAAATATATAGGGTCAATTCTTCCATCCATAAAAGCATAAGTTAAACCAACTCTTCCTACGAGTTTACTTTTATCTTTACTGCTTGTAGTACCTTCTACAGATCTTTGTAAAAAAGTTCCTGATGTATTGATACCAAAATAGTGCCTATTACCCTTTCTGTTATCAATTGTGTCTTTTTTTTGTTTTTTATTTGTATTTATAATTGTAACTCTTTCACCATCGAAAATGGCTTTTTCACCTTTTTTTAGTGTAAAGTTGTCTCTTTCTATTTCTCTTCTACTGTCTTGATATTTGATTTTGAAAGTTTCAATGCCACTGGGAGCTTTAATATTCACTTTTCCTTTAAGAACATTAACACTATCTTGTGTAGGAAGATAAGCGTTTAAAATATTGTTATTTTTTGCGATAATATCTAACTTATTGTTTTTTCCTCTCATCCTACCAAAGTCTGTATCTACAGTTAGATTTTTTTTTCCTGAGGTATATTCCACATTTCCAAAAAGCTGACCAATCCCAGATTTATTAACAACAAATCTACTCTCTTTTTTCATTTTTACAGATGCACCACCGACAAACTTTATATCAGTTTGTCCTGTGTTTTGAGTGATAATATCTCCAGCGTGAATACTATCACCTTTTCTGATATAGTCGATAGAGTCTCTTTTGATTTTTAAAATATCTCCATCACCTGTAGTATTAGTAATAGTCCCAATTCTATTTTGAGGGAACCCAGTAAGGTTGAGCTGATATTTTTTTATAAGTTCTTGACCTTGAAGTGTGGAAAATAGAAATAAAGTTAGTAGTAATAGTAATCTCATAAGGATTACTTTAGCAAATTATATGCCTTAATCTACAACTATTTTTTTACGCATTAATGCATTGGCAACAGCATCAACAATATAGTCGTAGGCTTCTTTTGTTCCTTCAAACATATTATTTTGCTTAGTCATAGTTCCTTCTTCTGACTTTAACTGAATTCTTAAACCATCAATTTTCTTTTTTAATTTGAACTCTTTTTCTGCCCTTTCTTTAGACATTTTTTCAAATTTTGATTTGTTTATTCTAGCTGTAATATCAGCCTGTTTAGCATCTTCTATTAGATCTTTTTGTTTTCTTATTTTTTCTTCAATATCAGATCTTTTTTCCATTGAAGCAGTCGCATTAAGATCTCTTCCATAGTTAGATAAAACACTACGAAGATCTTGAAGTCTTTCTCCACTTTCACTGTATGTAATAATAGCTTCTATCTTCTCATTTTCTATTCTATCTCTTGACTCTTCAAGTTCTTCAAGCTCTTTTTTTAGAGTTTCTATTTTTTCTGCCAAATCTTCTGTTTGCTGAAGATTTTTATTTTTGATTGTTAGTTCTTTTAGGTGTTTCGCAACAACTGGTCTAATTGTAGAAACGTGCCATTGCCTTTTTTTTCTATCTATGATTTCAGGAGTCTTAAATCTAATCCCTCCATCACCTAAAACAGTTTTTCCATAATATTCTAAAAAAGTCTCGGCTTTTCTACTTACAAGCATCTTTGACAAAAGTTCTTCTGCCAAAGAGTCATTTAGATATGCAAAGTTGTCTCTTATGATATCCAATGAAACTTCTGTAGCAGACTCTTTATTTCCATTGGCAAACTGATAGACAGCTTTATAAAAAGCAGTTTTAACGTAAGCTAAATAAGATGATTCCCAAATACGATTGTTTATAAGGCTAAAATCAAGATCTTTATCACATAACTCATGGATAACATCTTTTACAAACCCTAATTCATCTCCACCTGTAACAGCTTCACGAAGACTAAAAACAGAAACTTCTTCTTGTGCTTTTGGAATTACTTTAACAGCTAGTTTATCTCTTCCTTTAAAAAATACAGAAACGTGTCCTACACTTCCCCAAAAGTCTTTTAAAGCTTGTCTGATTTCATCTTTATAGTCAGCTATTTGACCATCACTGTTAAGTGAAATTTGTTGTGCTAAAGATTGTACATGGTGAGGAGAAAAATCTGTATCTGTAGAATCCCCTGTGAAATTCTCAAAAAGATAATCTTTAGTTAGTTCGTAAACCACAGACTATCCAATTAAGCGCTCATCCTAAGTTGCAATCCAAGACCCTTTTTGTCTCTTAGGGTATATCTTGCATCGCTTAATGGCTTATGTATTGCAAAGTATGCAGGTTCTGTCATAGCCTTTTCTACAATAGCTCTGTAGATGCTTTTTATTGTTGTTATCTCTGGTTTTGTTTGTTGCTCTTTATTTTCCATAATATACATATCGGAAATCTTAGGTATAATTTTAGTCAAATAAAGGCTATTTTTTGAAAAAATATCACAACAGATTTGGCTTCTCTTTGATAGAACTGATTATGACTGTCGTTATAATTGGAATAGCTTTTATTGCTATCCCTTTAATCCTAGAAAATAGTACAAGAACAGCAGGTTGGTTGGCAAACTCGCCAGGTATTTTCCATGGGGCTGCAAAAACACAAATTGTAAGAAGTAAATTTTGGGATGAGAATAATCTTACAAATGTTTTGCAAACTGCTGAAGCAGGTTTAATGTGTGGAACTGATAATAGAAGAGATGGACACTATACTGGAAGAGGAAGAAGACAGTGTGGAGGTGAGACTCCAACAACAGTTTTTGGTGCTGATGGAAATGATGGAAATGATATTGATGATTATCATGGAGAAAATGATACAGAGGTAGAAGATAGGTTTGATATTCTTACAAGTGTAAGGTACATAGCATATGATGGTAGTGGTGGAAACTTTACTTTAAATACCAGTAGTGGAACTCCTACAAATATAAAAGAGATACAAGTAGAAGTACAGAACAATGGAAGAAAAATAGCATCTTATGTTTACTATGGAGCAAATATTGGTGTAGATAAACCTTTCATCAAGGATAACGAAAATTGAGAAAACCCTCTTTTACTCTTATTGAAGTTGTTTTTGTTGTTGTTATATTAGGAATCTTAGGTAGTTTAAGTAGTGAAATAGTCCTTAGAATTTATTACTCATATATTACTCAAAGAGGAATTCAAAGTCTTGAAATACGATTAAAAACCGTTTTAGAGCAAGTTGGAAAATATACAAAACATTCTATAAAACCATCCGTTGTTTTACTGCGTAGTGGGAATTATCAAAGTATAAATGATGTGACTTTTCAAACAGGAGCTCTTCTTCAAGATAGATCTGTAGGGTATTTTTGGATAGGAAAAGATATAGAGAGTCAGCAAGGAATATGGAATGGAACCCAACTTTTCCCAGGGTATAGTGGAGTTTTAGATCTTTCTAAATCCAATGGAGTAGATTTAAACACAACAAATTCTGATTTAAGTTATATTCCTAGGATTGTTAACAGTATTACAAGTATAGATCCATACAATCAAACTTCTGCAATCTATTTTCCCTATGGAAATAGTACAGGAACAGTCCAAGAGAGATTTTGGAACAATAATCCATCTTCGTTATTTCCAATTAGCTCTTTTAACTCTTCTACTAGCAGTATGACATTGGCTAGAAGACCCAATGAGTTGGGAGATCTTTATTTTTTGAGTTATTCAGCTTACGGTGTAAGACTTAATAAGGATACTCTTGAGTTAGTCTGGAACTTTAGACCATGGAATAATGAGAATTTTAATAGTGGACAGACACTAATTCTAGCAAATAACATAACACAATTTAGGGCGTGGAGTGAAAGTGGTGGTTCTATCATTAGGTTTTATATCTGTGGTACAGATGGTGACATTTTAAAGGCATTAGGAAGAGATGATTGGGAGCACTGTAAAGAGAGTGTCGTAGTAAGATGAAAATAAAGAAAGCTTTTGCTCTTCCTTTTGCGATTATGGTTATGTTTATTATGGGAACTTTAGGAGTTTATTCTATGTATATATCTTCTCAAACAGTAAACCTTATAGTTGATGAAGATGTTCAAGTTCAACTAGAACTTTATGGCGATAGTGCAGAGGAGCTATCTCTTTTGTGGCTAAGTGAAAGCAAACAACGGAGCCAAAAAAATAGTGATATTAATTTCTCTTTTGAAGGTGGACGGTATAACTTTAGAGTTTTGATTTGGGATGTGAATATCGATCACGTTCAAGAGAGTAATGGAACGGTAATTATGGATATTTTAGGAGAGACAATAGTTACTGGTGAGACAAAAAGAATAACAAAAAGAGTGGTAAGAAAGCCGTGATAAAAAGAGGATTCACTATTATAGAACTAATTTTTGTCATTATTTTAGTTGGTATACTTTCAAGTGTAGCTCTTTCAACTGTACAAACTCAAAATAAACTTTTAGTAGCAACAGAGCAAATCATAAGACATATAAACTATACAAAACATTTGGCAATGACAGATGATAAGTTTACTCCAGTTCAAATAAAAGAAGATGGAGATGGTGATAATGACCTTGATGATCAACGAAAAGGAAGTCAATTTTGGTATAAAAAGAATTGGCAGATTCTTTTTGGATATAAAAGTGTAGATGGCAATAGAGAGTATTTTTATTCTATTTTTTCTGATAGACCTACTGATAATGATACAAATGGAGAGTATACAGGTACACCATCTTCCAATGAAGTAGCCTTTGACCCTCATGAAAACAACAAGATGTCAGCACATAGTAATGTCAATGATGAAAATATAATAATGAATTTGACGAGAACTTACGGAATTCAAGAACATATAGGATTTTCCAAAGGTTGTGATAGTAACAGAAGAAAAATCATGTTTGATAGTTTTGGCAGACCTTACAATGG
>JAOXRY010000238.1 GCA_025800305.1 Campylobacterales bacterium
CTGGTGTTAAAGTTAAAGAAAACGAATCTTTTGAAGAAGCGTATAGAAGATTTAAAAAACAAGCTGACAGAAACTTAGTTGTTACAGAAGCTAGAGCTAGAAGATTTTTCGAGTCTAATGTTGAGATTAAGAAAAAACAAAAAATAGCGAAAAGAAAGAAACAGTTAAAGAGAATGTACATGATGAGAAGGTACGAATCAAGACTGTAGAAATCTACAAAATAAAGAAGCTCTTTTTTGGGCTTCTTCCTCTATTCCTTTATTTTATTTTAAACTTTTAAATCCACTTAATAATTCATCAAGTTCATTTGCATTTTTAGAAAGTTCATCTGCAATATTAGCTACCGTATCTGCACTTTTTTTGTTGTCTACAGAATCTTTCAAAATGTCACTCATGTGTTTCGTTAGTATTCTTGTATTGTGGGATATTTCAACCATTTTGCTTGAACTGGATTTTGCTAGATAGATAGTTTCTTCCATTCTAGATTGAGTTTGATTTACTTCATCTTTGATATGATCAGAACCTTCTGCAAGTTGTTGTAGTTCCCTTGTATTCTCTGTCATTGTTCCACTGGCACTGTTGATATTGTCTACAATAGTGGAAATTGTTACATTAATTGTGTTTAAACTTTTTTCAATTTGTTCTGCTAATTTTCTAATCTCAGAAGCAACAACTGCAAACCCACGACCATGTTCTCCAGCTCTTGACGCTTCAATAGCGGCATTAAGTGCCAACATATTCGTTTGCTCAGCAATTTCGCTAATAAAATTTAAGACTGATTTGATCTGGTCAGCATCACCAGTTAAAGTTTGAATAGACTCTGCAAGATGAGACTCTCTTTCACTGGCATTCATAATTCCTTCTACCATAAGTTCTACTTCTCTGATCATATTGTCTAAGTTCTCATTGGCATTTGTAAGATCTTCAGTTGTTTGGATCGCTATTAGCTCGTTGGCATCTAATTCTTTTGCCATATCAGTAATCATTTTTCCTGATTCTTTAGCTTTTGTATCCATTCCTTTTACTTTTTCTTGAAGATCTTTAGATATGTTATTAAGATCGTGACTGGCATTTTTATTGGATGTTGCGGATCTTTTACTTTCTCCAATTACACCTTCAATTTTTTCTATAAACATATTGACATATTTACTTGCCTGACCAATTTCATCACTGTTTTTAACCTTCAGTCTCTTACTTAGATCTCCATCACCTAAAGAGAGATCTTTTGCTGTATCTTTAAGGTCACTAAGTGGTTTAAAAATAACAACTCTTAAAAAGACAATAATTAAAATAAGAGCTAAAATAGTTCCTCCAATTAAAATCATTGCCATTTCAAATTGGTTGGTTTCAATATCTTGATCTACTTCATCTAATGAAACAGTAAGATCCATAACTCCTAACACATCACCAGTCTTATTTAAGGCGTGACAGGCAAGACAGACTTCTTCTGCTTTTAATGGTTTTAAAAGTCGTATTTTATGGTTGTTTTTCTCATTGGTTTCTATAAGAGATTTTTTCTTTGAATCAAAAACATTGATTATCTCTCTATCTTTTGTATAGGCTTCTGTTAATCCAAATGTTTCAATTGTACTTTTTGATTTTATAACTTTCAGTGATACGATACCGTCAATACTTGATGCTCTTTTTATAGAGTCTTTTGTAACAGCTGGATCTCCTGTAAACATACTAAGTCTAATGGTTTGAAAAACTGATTCACTAACCATAGTAAGAGATTTTTTAGCACTTTTTTCAGCCATTTTTTCGTAATTAACACTTACATAAGAAAGAATAGAAATAACAGTAACAATTGCTCCTAAGATAACAGCTGCTAAGATTTTTGACATAATAGTTTTCAACATAAATTCTCCTGAAGTATCAATACAATCTAAATATGGAAGCAAACCTGATTCCAAAAAATTGTGATATATTATACCAAAAAAGAATAAAAAAAACTTATAAATCCATCTGCTCTGGTTTAAGTTCCTTTTCACCATATATTATATGTAGATGATTTTCATAGAAAAATTTTACAAGATCTGGGTCTAATTCTTCATCTTTCACCATAAAATCAATTATTTTCATAACTTCACTTAGCTTTTTTGCATCTTTGTACGGTCTATCAGAAGCAGTAAGAGCTTCAAAAATATCAGCAAGAGCCAATACTCTTGATTCTAAGCTTAGTTGTTCTGCTGTAAGACCTAATGGATATCCTTTTCCATTGAGTTTCTCATGGTGTCCTCCAGCAATTTCAGAAACCCGTGAAAGTTTTTTAGGAAAAGGGAGGGCATTCATCATTTTTAATGTCATAGTCGCATGATCATTGATTTTTGTTCTCTCTTCTTCTGTCAATGTACCTTTTCTAATACAGAGATTATAAACTTCATTTTCTGTTAATAGTGGCTGTTCTTCACCATTAAAAAACCAGGTGTTTTTTGCTATAGCATGAATTCTTTCGATTTTTTCATCGGCCATAAACTCTCCACCTTTATTTGAGACTAGGATAAATTGATAATCACTATTTAACTGATTTACTTTCTCTTCAAACTCTTCTTCAGTTATCTCTTTTTTTAGATAAGAGATCTCAAGATCTCGTTTAATGATTTCAAATTTGTTTCTAACACTTTCAATTCTATCATAGATAGTTTCAAGTTTTGTTGCTTTATCGACAACATACTCAGGAGTAGTAATCTTTCCAATATCATGCATTAGTGCGGCGATTCTCATCTGGTTTAGCTCTTCGTCACAGTATTGTACATCTTTGTACTTGCCTTCTTTTGTTTCGTTAAGAGCTTTTGCAATAATCATTGTAATTTCAGCAACTTTTCTAACATGACCTCCTGTATATGGAGATTTGGCATCAATAGCATGAGCAATAGATTTAATAAAGGATTCTAAAAGGTTTTCCAAACCTTCTACTAGTTTTAAGTTAGTAATTGACA
>JAOXRY010000248.1 GCA_025800305.1 Campylobacterales bacterium
CATAGTTAAGAAGAACAGATAGATCATTGGCAAATAGAAACTTTCCACCAATTTTTCCTGTTACTTTATCGTCAAAATCAGAGTACTTATCTTGTCTTAAAGATTGAGTGAATACTAGATTAGAAAATCTATTGGTATTAGAGATAAAAAGACCTGAAGATGTAACTTCTTTGTTACTTATCTTATCTTCACTGGCTTTACTATCTCCACCAATAACTACCATGTCATCACTATTGTAAGATAGTTTAAAGTTTCCACCAAAGCTTTTGTTGACCCCTTCAAACTTTTTTGTAAATCCATTGGGATCTTCTTTTAAAAAATCAGCTTTGTCAGTGTATACCTCGACTATAGAACCACCATTAAAAGTGTGGCTGTAGCTAAGCTTTTGTATAAAATTGTTTTGTGTGATTTCTCTACTATCATCATCAGGACTGGTGCCATCAAATTCTATCTTACCATCGATTTTTGTTAGAACTAACTCCAGCTTATCTTGTTTTGTTGGGGTAATAGCAATTCTACTTTTAAAAGTTGTATTTTCATAGCCATCTTTTTCATGATCGTCAGAAGTTTTTCCTTTTGTGATTTTTGCAGAAAAACCATCAGTTTGTACTTTTACTCCACTGATATAGTAAGAAAATAGATCTTCTTTTTTTGAAAGTGAGAAGTTTATTTTTTTAGTGTTATAGCTTCCAGCTTCACTGTTGATAGAGGCTTTTAGTTTATCAGATGGTGCTTTTGTAATAATATTTACAACACCAGAAAGAGCAGAAGAACCCCATACTCCTGATTGTGGGCCTTTTAAGATCTCTACTCTTTCAATATCTTCTACTAGAATATGGGCGATTTCCCCTTGTGAACCGATAGTTGTAGGATCATTAAACGAAACACCATCAACTAGTATAAGAGTTTTTTCTGTACTGAAACCTCTTAGATAAAAAGAAGTCTGTTGTCCCATTCCTCCACTAGATAAAGAAGGAAGACCGATACTTTGAAAAATATCACCTAATGTTTTAAAGTGTCTCTCTTTAATTGTTTTTGAATCAATTACATCAATTGTTGATGTTAAGTCTTCAATGTTTTGTTGATACATATTTCCTGTCACCACAACATTTCCTAAGTTTTTGGAAGAGTAAAGTGATGAACATAGAATTACTATTGGTAAAATTATTTTTTTCATTTTTTTTCCTTATAAATTTTATTTTGTTAGATATGTAAATTTATAAAAGGGGGAGAAGTTCCTGTTTTTGTTTTGAGACAGGGACAAAGGTAGTTTCCTAGTTTTTTAGAAAACAGCAGAGTAAGTCGTGTTTTACAATTAAAGTAACAGTTACAGTTAACCTTTGTTTTTGGAAAGGTTATTTCAAGATCTTCAGTTTCTAAAATTTCTAAATCAGGAGGAGGATCTTCATCATCACAAAAAAGAATTTTTAAATTTGTACTAGATGCTTGAAAACTTTGAGTTTGTTGGTTTAAAGTGATTTCCGTGTGTAGTGCTTGTATCCCACTTAAAGTAAAATACTTTCCTTTAAAACCTACGGCAGATCTCAATACCAACCTTTCAAATTTTTTGGAAGTATAATAAAAATAGACTTTCTTGCTACAATTATTTATGGAAGAAAAACTACAACTAAAAAAGACAAGAGATGGATCTTTTACCATCTACTCAAAAGAGTACAACGAACACTATCACTCTGTAAAAGATGGAGCTTTAAAAGAGTCTCTTTATAAACACGTCATCCCTGGATTTGATAGGGTGAAGGGAAAAGATGAGATAAATATTTTAGATATTTGTTTTGGGATAGGTTTTAATACCTTGACAACACTTTATTATGCTAAACAGATAGGATTTTTAGGGAAGATTAATATCTACTCTCCTGAATTAAATAAAGACCTTATAAGATCTTTAAAACTTCTGCCATATCCAAAGGAGTTTTTGGAGTTTTTACCTACCATATATGAAATTTCACAAAATTATATCTATCAAAAGAAAAATATAAATATAGAGGTTTTCCCAGGAGACGCTACACAATATGTGAAAAAATTTCAAAATAAGTTGGACATTGTTTATCAAGACGCTTTTAGCAGTAAGAAAAATCCAGAGCTTTGGAGTGAAGAGTTTTTCTCAGATCTTTACAAAGGGATGAAGAAAAATGGAATTTTAACAACTTATTCTCAAGCAAAAGGAGTCAGACATACAATGGAATCTGTTGGATTTACTCTAGATGAACAGAAAATTGACAATTCCTTGACAATTCGTTCTGGAACTTTAGGTTATAAATACTAAAATAAAACCACTCTGAAACCAGATTAAGGAACCGCTATGAAACAGACCGCTAGATTTAGTTTTAGGATTACAGCTTTACTTGTTGTTTTACTATTTTTAACAGTTACTTCAATTGTTTTGTTTAACTACTCCCAATCAACAAAAGCTGTATTAGGTCTCTCTGATAGATTGACAGCAGAAGTGACAGATAACGTAGTCAAATATACACTTTCAACATTGAATCCAATTTCTACTCACGTTGAGGTTTTATCAACTTCTCAAAAACTAGAAACAGCAGTTGCTAACAAGGAACTTTTAACAGATATTATGTGGAAGCAACTCCAATCTGCAAAAGAGGTTGCTAGTATTTTCATCGCTGATGAAAAAGGTGATTTTTTACAGACAAGAAGAAGCCCAAAATACGCAGTGAGACTTATTGATAGAACAAGAGAGACACCTGTGGAAACTTGGGATTTTACAGATGAGTCTATGAAAACTATAAGCCAAGAAAATAGATCTGGAAGCTATGATCCCAGGGTAAGACCTTGGTATAAAAATGCAGTTGAGAAAAAAGTTATTTGGACAGATCTTTATGTTTTCTCTTCAACTGGTGCTTTAGGTTTTACAGTTACTTACCCTATTTATAAGGGAGAAGAAAAAACGGGTGTTGCGGCATTTGATATTGCACTTGATGGTCTTTCAAAGTTCTTAATGGAAATCAAAAAGCTTAAAAAAGTTGAAATTGTTATCTTTGATGAACAAAAAAATATCGTTGCTACTTCTGTAAAAGAAAAAGGTTATGTAGAGATTGATGGAAAGAAAAAACCAAAAACAATTTCTAAAATGAAAAACCAAGTAATGAAACAAAGTGTAAGTCACTTCATAAAATCAAAAGAGACAAGGGGAACCCATACAGTAAATGGTAAAAACTACTTTGTAAGTATTTCAAGTTTCCCTAGTGATTTTAGTAGAAAGTGGAAAGTAGCAGTTGTAGTTCCTGAAGAGGAAATTTTAGGTGATATTAATACAACGTTTGCTCAAAGTATTATTATCTCTGCAATTATTTTAATTGTGTCAATTATCTTTACGGTTATCTATATTGGAAAAACTTTTACAAAAAGTATCAATAGCCTAGAAGGTTATATTACAAAGGTTTCAACAACAAAAGATCTAAACATTAAAAATAATCTAGACGCAGACAATGAAATTGGACTTATTGCAGCCCATCTTGCTTCTTTATTCTCTTCTTTTAGAGAACTTATTTCTGCCTCTATAAAAACTTCATCTGAAAATATAAGTGTTTCAAAAATGTTAATAGGAGCAGTTGATAATGTAGCTAGTTCAATGGAAAAATCTGAAGAGATAACATCAGAAACTAGTAAACAATCTAAAAGTGCAATTAATGAAATTTCAAGTTTCATAGAGTTGGCAAAAGATGGGAAAGAAGCGGCTAACACAGCAAAAGAGCATTTAGAAACAGCTAAAAATGAGATTGTACATCTTGCAAATGGTGTTCAAAAAACAGCAGAGGATGAGACAGAGATGGCTCATAAAGTTGAAGGTCTTGCAAATGACGCAGAACAGGTAAAAAATGTTCTTTCTATAATCTCTGATATTGCAGAACAAACAAATCTTCTTGCTTTAAATGCAGCCATAGAAGC
>JAOXRY010000250.1 GCA_025800305.1 Campylobacterales bacterium
GGTGGATATGATACTAGTAGATACCCTCATGTTGATCTAATACTAAAAGAAATAGATAATAAAGAAACCATATTAATTATATTAAAAACAGCTTCACAGACATCAAAAACCACAATAGCAATAGGCTCAATTCTAAAACTATTAGATACAGAACCAGCAGATGCAGCAATAGTTTTTCCAACCGATAAAAACTTACCTAAAATGTACAAAGGTAAAGTAGAACCATTATTAGATGGGTGTGAAACTATAAGTAAAAAGTTAGAAGCAACAAAAGCAGAACAAAAAAGCCAACAAAGAGCCTTTTCTCTTAAAATAAATAATGAAATTTTATATATAATCGGTGTAAGAGATGGCAAATCAATCTCAACAAGGTATATGGCATTTGATGAAGCAGTAGAGTTTCCTGAAGGTATGATGGAAGAAACAATGGAAAGAGCTAAATCTTTTGATTCTATTGGTTCAAAAATAATAGTAAGCTCAACTGTAGACCCTGATAAACAAGATGAAGATATTATTTCAGAAGAATATGAATCTTGTGAAGTAAAAATGCAATATCAATTTAGATGCAAAGAATGCAATGAACTATTTTATCCAGAACCAGAATATCACATAATACCAACTGAAAAAGAGTGGAGAGAAAAAGAAAACATACCACTAAACAAAAAACTAGCAATAGGTACAATAAAATCAAAATACGGAGCATATGCAAGAAACAATAACTATTTAGAATGCCCACACTGCAAATACCAGCATAACAACAAAGAAAGGTCTCATCAAATATATACAAAACAATGTGACTGGGTAGAAGTAGAACCAAAAGAAATAAATGAAGAAGGAAAAACAATATCATGGAAACCAGTTGAAGAACCAACAAAAAATTATAGATCAATAGGCTTTGATATAAATACACTTTGCATATGTGGATATGATATGGGAAATATAGCAGAAAAAAGAGTAAAAAATGAATACTCTTCAGCAAGAATAGCCCAACAATCTATGCTATGGGTAGGATACTACAATAGAACATACAAAACATCACAAAAAAATATTAAAAAATCAGATGTAATAAAAATAACAAACTATATCCCACAAGGTATAGTTAAAGACAATACAGAAAAACTATACTTTACAATAGATACCCAAAAAGGATACTATTACTATCACCTTGTAGCAGTATCAGAAAATAAAGAATATAATACAGTATTTTTTGGAAAAGCTGAAAACGAAGAACAATTAGAAAACTTAATGTTTAGAGAATACTATACTCAGTCAAACACAAAAAGAAAAATAAATAGAGTAACTATAGATAGAAGAGGTTTTCAACAAAGAGAGCAAATAGATGAAGCAACAGGTGAAGTAATAAAATCTCAAATAAACACTACCACAAGAATCAATCAGCTAGTAAGAACACTAAATAAAAAAGCTATCCAAAAAGGATATCCAAAAGATTTTGTGTGGGCAAGTGAAGGAGTAGAGCAAATAGGTCTTAAATCAAATGATTTAAAAAATGAAAACTCAACAGGAAAACTTTTTAGAGTTTTAGAAGAAAAAGACCCTAATGATCCAGAAAATTCAATAAAAATATTTCAAGTATCAAATAGAGCAGCTAAAAAAGAATTAAATATATATATAAATAATGCAATAGAAAATGCTAAAAAAATAGAAGAGGGTGAAGAACCAATCCATACAAAAGAACTATACTATGTAAATCACGATATG
>JAOXRY010000259.1 GCA_025800305.1 Campylobacterales bacterium
CCTTATGGTTATTTGGTTAAGCCATATAAAGATGAAGAGTTAAATGCTTCAATAATTACAACCATCCATAAACATAAGTACTTTTACAGAAATAAACGAAGCTTAGAAGCTGATGAAAATCAAAAAATATCTATCCACGGAAATATGACTTTTAATAGAGGAACATCTATTTTGTATATTGAAGATAAGCCTAAAAAATTAACAGGAAATGAAACAAAGTTTTTTGAAATTCTCTGCCATACACCAGGAGAGAGTGTTACTTTTGAAAAAATTAGTAGTTATATATGGCGAGAAGATGTTTTTGATTTAGGAAGACTACGAACTTTAGTTTATAGATTAAGAAATAAAATTGATGAAGATCCCTTTGAAAACATATTTGAAGTTGGATATAGAGTGAAGTTAAACAATGGCTAAAAAACTACCCTTTAAAGCAAAGGTAACTCTGTCATTGGTTCTTTTTGGGATATTTATACTTTCTGTTCTTTTTATTTATATGGTTCCTAAAATGGAAGAGCAACAATATACTCATGAAGTTGCACAAATTGAGCAGATGGTTGAGTTGACAAAGCATCAGATGAAACTTGTGAAAAAGTTTTTAGAAATCTCTTTAGAAGATGAAAGAGTTAAGACTCAAGAAAGTATTAGTAGATTCTTAGATCTTGTTAATCACAAATTACAATATGATAAAAAGTTCACTTTAAAAGTGGGAAAGGATGAAATTCAAGATAGCCCTAATTTAAAAAACTGCTATGTAGAGTACTATCATAATAAGGAAAAGGAGATTCTTTCTGTCCATAAAAATCCTTTATTTAATTCTATAAAAAACTCAAAAGAAGGAAAATGGATTCGTGAAGATTTGAATATTAAAGATAATATGTGTCCCCATTTTTCCCATAGACTTATCTATCAAAAATCAATAGGAAAAAATAAAGCGAAACTCTCATGCTCTCTAAGTACATCAAGTAAGTTAGGAAAGATAGAGAGAGATTTAAAACAGGTGATTCAAAAAGGATTTTCAGTAACTGAAAATATCCATAAAGGAAAGATCTATCTAATGTGGGTCAATAAAGATAACAAATCTACTACCCCTTTATTTCAAACAAAAAATTTAAAAAATGTAAATTATTGCCTAAGTAAGATCTCCAAAGAACAGACAGTTGACCTTGGTAATTTAACTGGAGAAGATATTTTTAAAAATAGGGATAAAGGCTACTTAAAACATAAAATAAAAGGTAAAAATGCTCTAACATGGATCAATACTATTGGAAAAGAATCTTCTAATAGAAGTTTTTTTCTTGTGGTTACTGTGTATGAAGAAGATTTGAAAAAAAGTAGCGGATCTGTAATGAAAAAAGTCCTTCCTATTGCAATTATAGTCTTAGCGTTAGCTATATTTTCTAGCTATTTAATATTCAAAAACTTTTTTAGAGATATTAATACACTGGCAGAAACAGCAAAAAAAGTAAAAAGTGGAAAGATATCTGTTAGAAGTAAGGTAAGAGGAAGTGATGACATTGGAATTTTAGGATCTACATTTGATTCCATGTTAAACCGTTTAGAAAGCAATATTCAAAACCTTGATAAAAAAGTTGCAATAAGAACAGAGGAGTTGACCTCTTCTTTAAAAGAGAAAGAGATCTTACTGAAAGAGATTCACCACCGAGTCAAAAATAATCTTTCTATGACAATCAATTTTATCAAACTTCAAAAATATAAAGTTGAAGATAGCAATACAAAAGAGGTGTTATCAGATATAGAAAATAGAGTTTATACAATGGAATTACTCCATAGAAAGCTTTATGAAAATAGAGATCTTGGAAATGTAGACTTTAAAAGTTATATTGAAGATCTTTTAGGAAGTATTGTAGAAAACTACAAAAACTACAAAGATGTTTTAGTTCAGCTAAACATTGATGAAATTTTTATGGATATTGACTATTCAATGCCTTGTGGATTAGTGATTAATGAAATTGTTACCAACTCTTTTAAATACGCTTTTAATAAAGATGAAGGAGTATTGAAAGTGGACTTTACAAAAAGAGGAAATAAATGTATTTTAAAAATAAATGACAATGGAGTAGGGCTACCAAAAGATTTTAAAATAGAAAAGAGTAGTAGCTTAGGACTTAGGTTCATTCACTCCATTGTAACATCTCAATTAAATGGAAGTGTTTGCTATAAATACTGTGATGGTGCTTGTTTTACAATTGAGTTTGCTGTAAAACCTTAATAGCTTTATATAAGATCTCATCTTTTGGTATAAGTCCAAAAACACGACTATCGACACTTGAAGAGTCTGTTCCTAAAAGAAAGAGTTGATTGTTTTGGATTTTAGAGATTTTTTTAATCATAAGCCCATACTTTTCTTTCTCAAATACAACAAAATCACCAACTTTTAAAGGTATAAAAAAGAAATTTTTTATACAAAGGATTCTCTCTTTCTCCTTAAGATCTGGAAAGAGAGAGTTTCCTTGAATTTGAAAAATTTTAAAGAACAGGGTATACCATTTCTTCATTTGGGGCATAAGGAGCTTTTACTCTTTTTGTTTCGATACCTTTGATTTTCCAAAAGATCTCAGCAAATTTATTTACTTCCTCTAAGAGCTCCATAGCTTTTTCTCTAGAGACGTGTTGTTTAGCAGCTCCACCTTTCGCCATGATATTATGAACTATTTGGTGGATCTCTGGATACTCTTCAATATGTGGTGGTTTAATAAAATCACCCCAGATAACCCTTATCTCCTCTTTACACTTGATCGCTTCTTCCTCTTTAACTAAAATATATCTTGTTAGGTCATTGGTAGAAGA
>JAOXRY010000289.1 GCA_025800305.1 Campylobacterales bacterium
AATATGGGAAGAACAAAAAGTACCTCAAGAATTGTATAAGATATTAGAATCAATAGCTCCAGAGGTATATGACGATATTATGAATCCACCTGAAAGAAATGCCAATGTTGGACAATGGTGTAAAAAAGTTAAATGTTGGGATAGTGTAAAAGAATTAAAATTACCTATTAAGATAGATAATGATCTATTAACAGATTTTGAAGAACAAAAGTATAACAAGAAAGAATCAAAAAAAGAAAAGAAATTAGACTCTAGTATAGAGATAGAATCATTTGTTATTAATCTAAAAAAAGAAAAATGGAATAAACTATTAACCTATCATCAAAAAGATGAAATGAAATTTCAAGTTTCAACAATGCAGTTAAATATTCTAACGGATTAATGATATTACCATCACCTAAAGAATCTAAAGTCTTATATCAACTATATGATACTGCAATGGAAGACGGGGTAATTTTATAAGTAGCTAATTGCCAATTTTTACCAAAAACTATCAGCTTTTTTTCAAAATGTAGTAAAATCTAACTACATTTTTTATATAAACCCTTTAATTATGGACTAAACTATGATAGTAGATACAAATCCAATTAGTCCACCAAAAACAGCACCCCAAACAACTAACCATCCAAGATGCTCTTTGATCATCTTTTGTACGATCTCTTTAACCATTTTTGGTGTAAGTTCATCCAGTCGTTTATTCACAATACCACCCACTTTATCATACATATCATCACTCACGTTGTTTG